>CAIXVA010000198.1 GCA_903922745.1 uncultured Actinomycetes bacterium | reverse complement strand
TGAATTAGCAACCGAACTAGTTGAATATGTTCAACAACAAGGATTTACCCACGTTGAATTTCTACCAGTAACAGAACATCCATATGGACCTTCATGGGGATATCAAGTCACATCCTTCTTTGCGCCGACTTCACGTTTTGGCTCACCTGATGAATTCAAGTTCTTAGTTGATGCCCTCCATAAGGCCGGCATCGGCGTTATCTTGGATTGGGTCCCTGCGCACTTTCCAAAAGATGAATGGGCGTTGGCAAAATTTGATGGCACCGCTCTGTATGAACACGCAGACCCTCGATTAGGTGAACACCCTGACTGGGGCACCCTGATCTTTAACTTTGGTCGCAGCGAAGTACGTAATTTCTTAGTTGCCAGTGCTTTGTATTGGTTAACCGAGTATCACATTGATGGTTTGCGCGTTGATGCCGTCGCATCTATGTTGTATCTAGATTATTCACGTGAAGAAGGTCAGTGGTTACCCAATAAGAATGGCGGACGCGAGAATTTAGAGGCGGTTCAGCTGTTGCAAGAGGCAACTTCTACTGCCTATAAAACCCATCCCGGCATCATGATGATCGCTGAAGAATCAACTGCATGGTCAGGTGTGACAGGTGATACTTCTTCTGGAGGACTTGGTTTTGGATTTAAGTGGAACATGGGCTGGATGCATGACACTTTGGAGTACTTGCAGCATGAACCAATCCATCGCGTGTATCACCACAATGAATTAACTTTCTCGATCCTTTATGCATGGAGTGAGAACTTCATGTTGCCGCTATCTCATGATGAAGTTGTGCATGGTAAAGGTCAGCTCGTCAATAAATTCCCTGGTGATCGTTGGCAAAAAGTTGCGACATTGCGCGCTTTGTATGGATTTATGTGGGCTCACCCAGGCAAGAAGCTGCTATTTATGGGTAGCGAGTTCGCGCAAAATGATGAATGGAGTGAGAGTGCCGGATTACAGTGGCATTTAACGGAGTATGCAGAACATCAAGGCGTTCAAAGAACTATTGCCGATCTCAATTCAACCTACAAGCAAACTGCAGCCCTGTGGGAAAAAGATACTAATCCTGAAGGCTTTAGTTGGTTAGTAAACAATGACGGCGCCGCAAATGTTGTGGCCTTTACCCGCTGGGATGATCACGCAACACCGCTTGTAAGTGTTACAAACTTTTCTCCAGTCCCCCATGAAAATTACCAATTACCCTTTCCAAGTGCCGGGACATGGACAGAAGTGTTAAATACAGATGATCCTGTCTATGGTGGATCTGGTATTCACAATGAACAAGTTGTTGTTGGTCCATCACAGATTGCTTCAGTGAAGATTCCACCACTAGCAACCGTATGGTTTAAGCGCTCTTAAAAATCTTAGAAAAATAAGGCGCAGCTAGCAACATCAATGCTGGAATACACAGTGCAATCGAAAGTGATGTTGCCTGAGCTGTCCAAGCGATAACCCAACGCATTACAAAGACAAGAACTATGTTTATGACTCCAATTTGACCAATAACGACGCTCGAAGGGAACTTTGAACGGGTGTTTGCTGCGTTCATGACTGATGGCCCTAAGAAGGAAGAGCCAAGACCCGCAACTGTGAAGCTTATGGAAAGAATGATTAGAACAAGGGTCTTATTGGAGGTTCCAGTAATACTGACAGCCAAAATTCCGGCTAGAAAAGATAATCCAGAAAGTAATGCTGCTCGCACAACCAAATAATCAATAGAAAAATGTGGCAGAAGATTATGAAGGTTTAGGCGTCCGATGATCATTGCGAGTGTGAAAAGAATATAAGGAAGAGTATGAATACCACTAAGAATGTTCATATCCTCTTTTACAAATATTGCTGCCCAATCGCTCACTGCATACTCAAGCATGATTACCAACATAAGAGCAGCTGAAACCGAAGCATCTATTTTAAAGCCCTTGAACATATCCCGGGCACTGTGCTCTGAATTAGGATTTATATTAGCTTTAACCAAATTTGGAGATAGCCTAATAATAATTAAGGTCATCACAACAAAACAGAGACCCGCAAGGAAATTGGTATAGGTGCCTAATGCAACACGATCAACTAACAATCCTGCAATCATTGATGAAATTAGCGCACCGCTGCTCCAGAATCCGCTTAATAAAGTAATGATCTGTCGCTTGGTGCGATCTTGGAAAAAGAACCCTTGTGAGTTAATTGAAATATGAAATGCAGATATTGCTCCACCTTGAATAATAATAAAGAAAAGAAAAAGAAAACTCGAAGTACTGTGCGTCAAGAAAATAAGGCTGATCGCTAGTAAAAGCGATGCAATATGCAATATCCAACGTGCTCCATACTTATGGACAAGGTGGCCAATAGTAAGAAGTGCCACAAGGTTGCCAAATGCGCCCATACTGACGATGGAACCAAATTCTCCGTTAGTCAGTTTTAAATTAGCTTTTACTTCGGGGAAGCGAGGTACCCAGGACATAATTAAAAGACCGAATAGAAAGAACAGCCCCTTGATCAGGTTTAACTCGTGCTTAACATCGATGCTCTGACTCAAAATAGCGCACTCGCTAACTCTTTATGGGCGGCTGCTAAACGTGGATCAGATGGATCGACCAATGCAAAAAGCTCCAAAAGATGGTTCTTTATTTTTGTTCGTTCATCTCCATTGGTAGCTTTGACGGCATGTAGTAAACGTGTAAATGCTGCTTCGACTCCCCCATTTACGATTTCTACATCTGCTGCCTTTAATTGAAGATCTATATCGGTGGGAGCAGCAGTAGATTGCGCAATCACATCGTTTAGTTCTAAACCTTCAGTTCGCATCAATAATTGAGTTTGGGCAAGACCAAGTTTGGCCAAATTTTCGGCAGGTTTTCTTGCGAGCCACTTCTTATAGGCAGCTTCGGCCGCGACATAGTCACCTGATTCAAGAGCATTCATTGCATCAATCTCTTCAGGTTCTATTGGCTCAACAGGTGCTTCTCCAACACCTTGTTCGGAAGCGAGAGTCAGGACTTTATCTATCACCCTTTTTACTTGAGCCTCGGGGTATGCCTGTTCAAATAATGGAACCATTTGCTCAGCAATAATCGCAACTGCATACGGCACAGACTTGGTCTGGAAAGCTTGGCCAACTTCAGGGTTTGCATCAATATCAACTCGTGCAAGTGAAAAGGCTGCTTTGTAATCAATTTCGAGCTTGCCGAGTGTTTTAATCATTTCAATGGATTCAGGGCTGCGAGATGTCCACATCAACACAATTACAGGCCGCACTAATGAAAGAGGCAAAATTTCATTGCTTAGATTTTCAACAGTTACTTCAATACCAGGCATCGGAACTGAAGCATCTACCTTTGGTTTAGTGAGTGAACTTAAATCAAAGGCTTGCCCAAAATTAGGTGGCAAACTCATGATGTCATCCTATCTATTAAAGAACTATGTCCACGCCTGAGTCACGACGCAAGGGCAAGATCTCGGCGCAATAATTATCAGCTGCTGCTTCCAATCCCACATCGTGGCCTGCTTTTTCACTTAAATACCAGCGATTTTCAAGGATTTCATGGAACATCTGCGCGCGCTCAACACGTCCTCGCATATCTGCAGGAACCCGAGAAATCACAGTTTCAAAAACTTCAGTAAGCCATTGTTTCGCCATTTCTTGTGCAGACAAACCTGATTTATTTTCTCGTGCTCTGTATCGATCAAAGGAGGCGAGTAAACCTTTAGCCTGAAGTTCTTCAGTTTCTAATCCCATTAATTCGCGCAAGCGTTGCGTGTGATATCCAGCGGCAACTAACTTGGGTTGGAAAGAAAGCATTTGTGTATCACCATCAATTGTTACCGCTACTTCTTCCACAGCAAATCCAAGATCATGTAATTGACGCATTGCCCGTTCTACTGCGTGACGATCCTTTGGATCTAACAATTGTCGCTCTTTAAGCGCCGCCCAGATTCTGCGATAACGTCGAATCACAGCTTCTGCGGCACGCACAGGTTCCATGCCCGGATATAAAACTCCTGATAGTGCAAGATCTTCAAGTTCGGCTGCAACATTAAAGTGCACAATATCTAAATCATGCTCACGTTGTCCGTCGCTTAATGTTTTTTGAAACTCACCTGTTTCGGCATCTACTAAATATGCGGCAAAACCTTCGGCGTCGCGACGAAACAAAGTATTAGATAAAGAGCAATCTCCCCACCAGAACCCCAATAGGTGCAAGCGAACTAGAAGCAATGCAAGCCCACTGGCCATGGTTGTAATTTCATGAGCAGTTACTGCGCCAGATAATAGAACTCGATATGGCAATGAATACGGCAAGAATCGCGTAACGATTGCACACGGAAGTTCTTCACCATGGGCATCTGTACGGCCTTCTACGACCGCTACTTGTTCAACACATGGTGCATTCATCTGAGACAGCTGGCGCAAAATTACATATTCACGATTTGCGAACTCAGAGACTGTTTCTTTAACCGCATAAACTTCAGCATCTGGGTCATTGCTGGCTCGAACCAGGCGAACCACGTGCCTGGAAATACCGCGCTTTTCTGCAAGGGCCGGGTCTTCAGGCCACTCTTCGAGAGGCAGATGCCATGGCAGGCCAGTGACAGAGGCGATCTCCTCGCCCAAACCAGTAATGCGTAACGCCATGGTCGGTATTCTCCCTCATAAATGTTGCTAGAACATGAACACCACGTCTCATTCTGAGTGATCTATGCACTTTAGAATACAACTATGGCACTTACAGCGAGAATCAAAAAAGCAACAGCTCGAACTCCAAAGTCTCAAAAGACTCCTGTCGATTTCGGAACCTTGGGCGACCCAATCAACCGCTCACATCCTTATTACTTTGGATTTATTGCAACCCTTGGGGCACTCACTGCAATTGTCTTGATGCGCGCCCTCGCAAGTGTCAGCCAAATATTTGTTTTAATCTTAATTGCCTTGTTCTTGGCAACTGGTTTGAACCCCGCTGTTGAAGCGCTGCGTAAACGTAAAATGTCCAGAAATACTGCTGTAGCCGTTATTTTCTCTTCAGTCATACTTTTTGTAATCTTTTTTGCATTAGTTGTAGTCCCGCCTGTAGTTAGTCAGGGTACGCACCTAATTAACACAGCTCCTGCTTTGCTCCAGGATTTAATGAAGAACGAGACTATTAATAAGCTCAATGACCAATTTGGCTTGATTGATACATTGCAAGCAAAATTGAAATCAATAACATCTGACGGAACTTTGCTCATCAGTACATTCGGTGGGGTCATTGGAGTTGGAAAATCTGTTTTGTCAGGGTTCTTTACTGCGCTAACAATCTTGGTACTTACTCTTTATTTCATAACATCATTGCCACAGGCGGTTAATCTGGGGCTTTCATTAGTTCCTGCAAGTCGTCGCGATCGTGTGGGTCGGTTAACTAATGCTGTTATCGCCCGAGTTGGTGCCTTCGTAGGTAGTCAGATTTTGATTGCGGCAATGGCTGCAGTATTTGTCGTTATTTTGGCGACAATTTTAGGTATGCCTTCACCAATCGCAATCGGAATGATTGTCTTAGTTGCCGCACTAATTCCCCTCATCGGACACTTCCTTGGTTGCGCAATTGTAACTTTGATCGCATTGACCCAATCAGTCTGGGTTGGTGTAATCGCCTTTGCTGCATACGTTATCTATGTTCAAATTGAGAACTACATTGTTACACCGCGAATTATGAAGCGCACCCTGTCTGTTCCTGGAGCGGTAACAATTATTTCCGCTCTGATTGGTTCTTCACTGTTGGGATTAGTAGGTGGATTACTAGCAGTTCCAGTAGCGGCTTCGATTATTTTAATACTTGATGAAGTTGTAATTCCTCGCGCAAATAACAGCTAAAACTCGGTTGGAAGCGGTGCATGCGCTCCAGTCACGATGCTATTTATTTCAGATAAGACTCGATGGACCGATGGTTCGCCAAGCCATAAATGTTTAGCACCATCGACAGCGATAATGTGCATTGCAGGTATAACTGAAAATCTTTGACGGGCAGCATCTGGCTTCAGGTAATCATCTAGCTCGGGCACTAATGCTGTAATTGGACGAGGATCTGTATTCCAATATTCAAGTTGCTCGTCAGTTGTTGTTCGCAATGGTGGGCTCAAAAGGATTAGCCCTTTATGCCTTGGATCCTTTGCGTGTTGTAGCGCTAAATCAGTTCCAAAGGACCATCCAGTAATCCACACATTTTCTAACTTCAAAGTATCAAAGCAGTAAGAAAGCATTGCTTCCACATCAAAGTGTTCAGCGATTCCGTTATCAAATTCTCCAGTGCTGCTGCCAGCTTCGCTAGTGGTTCCACGTGTATTGAATCGAACAACTGTTATTCCAGCCATTGCAGGTAAGCGGTTAGCCGCTTTCTTGTAGATGTGGCTATCCATCATTCCACCTGCAGTGGGCAGTGGATGTAAGCAAAGAATGGCGCCTTTTGAGAGGCCAACGGGTGCTGCAACCTC
>CAIXVA010000197.1 GCA_903922745.1 uncultured Actinomycetes bacterium | reverse complement strand
GATGATGTTGAGAAAGAAAAGAAGAAGTTTGTTGCAGATATGAAGTTTGGTATCAAGTACCTGTTTAATGAAAAAGTCTTGCGCAGACTGGTTGTGACCACAGCTTCAATTGGCGTTTGTTACTCCATGGGCACGGCGACCATGGTCTTGTTCATCATTAAAGAACTTGAACTTCCGAAACAACTCTTTGGTGTCATCCTGACAATTCAAAGCCTGGGTGCAATTTCTGGTGCATTCATGGCACCGCGTTTGTCTAAGAAATTTGGAAGAAGTCGTGTCATGACTTTTGGCATCACAACAAGTTCATTGGTCTTATTGCTCAACGGTTTTGCCCCAAATATTTATTTCTACGTTGCACTCGCAACCTTTGGCGCTTTCGCGGTTTCACAATGGAATATTCTTTTAATGGCTACCTATCAAACTGTTATTCCAAATGAGCTATACGGACGCATCCATGGAACCCGCCGTACTTTGGTCTGGGGGATGATGCCGGTCGGATCATTACTAGGTGGGGTCCTTGCCCATTACAGCCTTCGTTTGCCGATGTATGTGGGCGGGGCTATCGCCACGACTCTTGCCTTCTTATCTATTGGCTTTCTACTCAATATTGCCGAGACGGCCAAGCCCTCCACATAGCCCAGATATCACCCTGATTGCACCAAATCTTTACCTGGTCGTTATAAAGCAGGCGCATATGCAAACTGTTCTCCTGTTGCTCATCTAGCGTTCACTAAGGCAGACTTCCACCACCAAAAGCGCCTATGGAGTGGTCGACTCTTCACAGACGCTTTTCTTTAACCCTCAAGGAGGAACTATGAAGTTCACACGCAGCGCAAAGTTTGCGCTCGCAGCTGCAGCATCAGCGGCGTTGGCAGTTTCACTGCTAACACCAGCACAGGCTGCAACTCGTTCAACTATCGTGATTCACGATACAAACTCATTAACATCGTTTAACTCAAGCACACCTGATACCAACCTAACTATCAACAGCAAGGTTGGAAATCTAACTGGCATTGGTTTCTACTACATCAATGATCAGAAGAACGTTGTTCGCAATACAACATTCGGTGATTTCAAAGTTGTTAAGAACAACGCAACTGATTTCCGTGTTCAGTACACAGTTAACAAGGGTCTTGTATGGTCTGATGGAACACCTATCAACGCTGTAGACCTATTGCTGTCACACGTTCTATCAAGCAATAAGTACTCAATCGAAGCTGGTCTAGGAGATCCTGACAGCGACAACGTTCCTGCGTTCAACTCAAACGGTTACGGTGGAACTTACAGCGACAACATTGTTGGACTGCCAGTTCTTTCAGCTGACAAGATGACACTGACACTTCAGTTCAAGCAGAAGATTGCTAACTGGGATCTATATGGTCCAGGACCATCACCAGTACACACACTTGTTCTTCTTGCAGAAGGAAAGAAGGGTCTGCAATCAGTTAAGGATAACGAAGCTGCACGCGATCGCTTCTTAGCTGCATACACTTCAAAGAACACCGCTGTATTGAAGGCAATGGGTAAGGTTTGGTCAGAGGCTTACAACATCACTCAGGTTGATGCCACAACAAACCCACTTCTATGGGTTGGTAACGGTGGATTCACAGTTGATAGCGCAGTTACAAAGTCATCTGTAACTCTTAAGCTCAACCCTAAGTACAACTCAGGTCCAAAGATGAGCGGAACTGTCGATACTGTTATCTTCAAGTTCATCTCTGATGGAACTGCAGCTGCTCAGGCACTTGCAAACGGAGAGCTAGATGTTTACTCAGGTCAGCCAACAGCAGATGCTGTAGCTGCTTTGAAGAAGATCTCAAACGTAAACATCATTGGCGGAATTAACGCTTGCTACGAGCACTGGGATACACGCGTAGGAAACGCACCAGGACAACCTGATTACAACGGAGTCTTCAAGGGACATGGCGGAAAGGGTGCAGATCTACGTAAGGCATTCCTATTGTCAATTCCTCGTCAAGAAATCAACGAGAAGTTGATCGCTCCAATTAACCCAAATGCACCAATCTTGGGTTCAACTTTCATCGCACCTGGATTTGAAGGCTACGATCGTCTTATAGCTAACAATGGTTCTGGTTACTACCGTGGATCACAGGATGCATTGAATGCAAAGGCATCTCGCCTACTAAAGAAGTACTACCCAAGTGCAAGCGCATCAAACCCTGTAAAGGTGAACGTGCTTGTTCCAGGTAACAACCCACGTCGTGCAGCAGAGTTCGCACTTGCTAAGGCAAATGCTCTCAAGGTTGGCTTTGATCTAGTTGGAGATGTTCAAGCTTCATGGTCTCCAAAGATTCAGCTATCAACGTACGATGCTCAGTTCTTTGCATACTGCCCATCAGCAGTTACACAGGCTGGATCAAATGCGAACTTCCAACTAGGTGGAGGAAACAACCGTAACGGTGTTAACTTGCCAGCTCTAGATGCAATCCTAAACAAGTTGCAACTTCCAATGGATAACCGCACATTCATCTCAACAGTCATCCAAGCAGAGCGCATCATCAATGCTGAGGGACTTACATCTGGAGTATTCCTGCACCCAGCAGTTACTGCAGTTAACAAGAACCTAAAGGGAATCAAGCCGTCACCACTTTCAAGTGACGTTGTTTGGAACTGGTGGGAGTGGTCATACTAATAGCTTGATTTTTAAGCCATTAGTACCGCTGTAAGAGGCGGAAAAAGTAGTAAGCGAACGGCACTTGGTTGAAAAATCAGGTGCCGTTCGCGCTACTATTTCCCTCTTGAATTAAATTTCATTAAAGCAACACAAACGACATTTGCAAGGGGCTAACTATGCTGAACTACATCCTGCGCCGTATTGGCGTGTCAGTAATGATTCTTTTTGGATCAAGTTTCATGGTGTACAACCTCGCAGCCTACGCAAGTGATCCATTAGCAGAGCTTCGTCTCAGCACTGATGACGGTGCAAAGCAGAGAATCATTGCTTTAACTCGCGACCTTCAGTTAGACGTGCCTCCTCCTATTCGCTACTTCTTATGGCTCAAAGGTGTCCTTGGAGTCTTTGTGGGTCATATGAATTTAGGAAATACTCGCGATGCTTCCACAGTTCAAGCCGAACTTGCTTATGCGATTCCAACAACATTGCGTTTAGTTTTTGTTGCAACTTTTACTGCTCTCCTAGTCGGTATGGCGTTAGGTGTAATTTCAGCACTTCGCCAGTACAGCCGCTTTGACTACGGAATGACATTTTTAGCTTTCCTTTTGTATTCACTCCCAATTTTCTGGGTTGCAGTTCTTCTAAAACAATTCATGGCAATCCAATTTAATAATTTCTTAGCCGCTCCTCACATACCCATTAAATGGATGGTGCTTATGTCCATCTTTACAGGAATTTTCTGGAGTTCGTTATTTGGTGGAGAACGAAAGAGATTCTGGTCAGTTTTTGCCGGAGCATTTGCAACGAACCTTGTAGTTTTGTGGGCAATTAATATTACGAACTGGTACACCAACCCAGGACTTGGTCCAATCTTGATTGGAATACTTTCATTTGGTGTTGCAATTGGTATGACCGCACTGTCAACTGGATTGGATAATAAACCGGCCAGAAATGCTTCGCTATCAATGGCAGGCATTGGGCTAGTTCTTTATTACCCATTGCAGTGGTTGTTTAATCACAGTGGATCATTTGTACTAATTCTTATTCTTTTAGCCATAACAATCGGTTTGGGATATGCAAGTTCACGAGTATTTAGCAAAATTGACCGTGGTCCAATTGCACGCACCGCAATTTTAACTGGAGTCATTACTGGCTTAT
>CAIXVA010000196.1 GCA_903922745.1 uncultured Actinomycetes bacterium | reverse complement strand
TGCGTGCCATTTCGGCATCGCCACCTACTTCGGAATTCAAATCATCTGCTTCTTTGGCAGAGCGTGTGTCATTCCATAAAAGTGCTGGGCGAATTACTTCGCCATCATTATCAAGTGCGACCATTCCGTGTTGTTGACCTGCAATTGAGATTGCCGCAACATCATCTAAATTGCCAGCTTCAGAAATCGCGGTATGTAATGCACTCAGCCAATGCTTAGGCTCAACCTCGGTTCCATCTGGATGGGAAGCCCGACCTTGGCGCACTAGTTCGCCTGTGTTGGCGTCACGAATAACGACCTTCACAGATTGAGTCGAAGAATCCACGCCGGCGATGAGTTGTTGATTAGCCATGGGGGAAGGCTAGACTGTTCCAGTCAGCGTTGACCACAGGTGGCGGGAAAATTTTGAGCCACTTAATCAAACAATAAAATTGTTGGAGATAATCATGCGTATTGGTGTCCTCACTGGCGGCGGAGATTGCCCTGGTCTTAATGCAGTAATTCGTGCAGTAGTTCGCAAGGGTGTTAAAGAGTACGGCCACGAGTTTGTTGGATTCCGTGATGGATGGAAGGGACCTCTAGAGGGTCTAACCATGCCTTTAAATATTGAAACAACCCGTGGCATCCTGCCTCGCGGAGGAACAATTCTTGGATCATCACGTACTAACCCATTTAAAATTGAGGGTGGCGTTGAGCGAATTAAGGAAAATCTTGAAAAGGCTGGAATCGATGCGTTGATCGCAATCGGTGGAGAAGACACTTTGGGTGTTGCAACAAAGCTGGATGCACTTGGCGTCAAGGTGATCGGTGTTCCAAAGACAATCGATAACGATCTGAATAACACTGACTACACATTCGGTTTTGATACATCAGTCAACATTGCAGTAGAGGCTATTGATCGACTTCACACAACTGCTGAATCACATCACCGTGCATTGATCGTTGAAGTTATGGGCCGTCACGCGGGTTGGATTGCATTGCATTCTGGTCTTGCAGGCGGTGCGGCGTGTATTTTGATTCCAGAGCAGAAGTTCTCTGTTGACAAGGTATGCGAATGGGTTGAATCTCGTTTCAAGTCTCATTACGCACCAATCATCGTTATTGCCGAAGGTGCAATTCCTCAAGATGGCGACTTGATCGTTAAGGATCAGACCCTTGATTCATTCGGCCACGTAAAGCTTTCAGGTATTGGTGACTGGCTAGCAGGACAGATTGAGGCCAAGACTGGCAAGGAAGCACGCACATCTGTATTGGGTCACATCCAACGTGGTGGATCTCCAACAGCATTTGACCGTGTACTTGCCACTCGCTTCGGTTTGCATGCAATCACCGCCGCTCACGAAGGTGACTGGGGCAAGATGGTTGCCCTGCACGGCACAAATATCGCTCGTGTGCCTTTGGCATCAGCAACTGAGAAGCTAAAGACCGTTCCGCTAGAGCTATACAAGGAATCAGAGATCTTCTTCGGGTAATTGCTGCGCGCGATTACTTTCGAACTCTCTACACTTTCCCAATGAGCACACACTTAGACTCTTTGTTCACTCCTGGCCTTGTTGCTGCCCAGCAGCCAACCTGGCCAGGTGGACCAGAGGGCGCACCAGTTAAAGCAGCGGTGGCACAACTCAAAGCGTTGCCACCACTTGTCTTTGCTGGTGAATGTGATGATTTAAAAGCTCGGATTGCCCTGGCTGCAGAAGGAAAAGCTTTTTGGTTACAAGGCGGAGATTGCGCAGAAACATTTGCAGCAGCAACTGCTGATTCAATCCGCAATCGCATTAAAACTATTTTGCAGATGGCAGCAGTTCTTCAGTACTACTCAAGTTTGCCGGTGATCAAGGTTGGTCGCATGGCTGGCCAGTTTGCAAAGCCTCGCTCTAATGACTTTGAAACTCGTGGTGATGTAACACTTCCTGCCTACCGCGGAGATGCCGTCAACGACATTGAGTTCAATGAGGAATCACGCACACCAGATCCACAACGTTTAGTGCGCGTCTATAACACCTCTGCGGCAACTCTTAACTTGGTGCGCGCTTTCACCCAAGGTGGTTTTGCAGATCTTCGCCAAGTTCATGAATGGAACAAGGGATTTATTCGCGATTCCAAAGTCGGCGAGCGGTACGAGCAAATGGCAAATGAAATTGGTCGCGCTCTAGCATTCATGAAATCTGCCGGTGTTGATCCTGCAAGTTTTAAATCAGTAGATTTCTTTGCAAGCCACGAAGCACTCATCATGGAGTATGAAAAGGCGTTAACTCGTATTGATTCACGCACAGGTGATGCCTACGATGTTTCAGGACACTTTATTTGGATCGGTGAGCGCACACGTCAGCTAGATGGCGCACATGTTGATTTTGCATCAAAGGTGCGCAATCCAATTGGTATCAAGCTTGGACCAAAGTCCACTGTAGAAGATGCACTTGCATTGATCGACAAGTTAGATCCAAACCGTGAGCCAGGTCGTATTACTTTTATTACACGCATGGGTGCTAAAAACATTCGCCAAATCTTGCCTGCACTAGTCGATGGTGTGACAAAGTCGGGCGCCAAGGTTTTGTGGGTATGCGATCCAATGCACGGCAATACATATGAAGCGCCAACGGGCTATAAGACCCGTAGCTTTGATGATGTTATGGATGAAGTTAAGGGATTCTTTGAAGTTCACAAGGCCTTAGGCACACATCCAGGCGGAGTCCACATCGAACTAACCGGTGATGATGTCACTGAGTGTGTTGGCGGCGGCGAAGAGATCTCACATGAGGATTTAGCCTCACGATATGAAACAGCCTGTGATCCTCGTCTAAACCATGCGCAATCTCTAGAACTCGCATTCTTAGTTGCTGAAATGTTGCGCGATCGCTAATTTTGGACAGTGCCGCTTTTAATTACTTCTCACAAGACCCCTGTAGGCACCCTCAATCTTTTGGCAGATGATCAGATTCTGATCGGTGCAAATCTTTCAACAGTTTCAGCCTTTAAAGCAGGCCGTGATGTGAAAATCGTTAAATCTATTCCAGTTATTTCAGATCTGATCAGTGATTACTTTGATGGTGATTTAACTGCGCTCAATGGTATTCAAGTCAGACAACCAGGAGCTGCATTTTCTCAAGCAGCCTGGAAAGCAATGCGAAAGATTGCACCAGGAAAGACATTCTCTTATTCAGATTTAGCAGCTAAAGCTGGCTCACCTGCAGCGGTTCGCGCAGCAGGAAGTGCGTGTGCAAACAATGCAATCATGCTTGTTGTTCCTTGCCACCGGGTTGTTAAAACTGGGGGAGCGTTAGGAAATTATGCCTACGGTGTTGATAAGAAGCAATGGCTCTTAAGCCACGAGGGCTTTCTTTAAGATTTCAATTGCCTCTGCGCACTGAGCATCATCAAAATCTAGATGTGTAACAAGGCGCGCATACTTTGGGCCAAGTGCACTAATCCATAATCCTGCATCGCGGCAACGCTGAGCTAGCTCTGCAGCGGTAATGGGAAGTGCTGCGAGATCTAACCCGACAATGTTTGTTTGAACAGTTGTTGGATCAATCAATGATGCATCAACTGAGGCTATTGCAACAGCAATTTCCTTGGCACGGCGATGATCTTCGGCAAGGCGATCGATGTTGTTATCGAGTGCGTAGTGAGCACCTGCTGCCAGCAAACCAATCTGGCGCATTCCAGCGCCGTAGCGCTTGCGCCACACACGAGCTTTTGCAACACGATCCTTGGTAGAAAGCATGATTGAACCAACTGGTGCGCCTAATCCCTTAGACAAACAAACGCTAATAGTGTCGAAGTACTTTCCGTACTCAGTAAATGAAACACCAGATGCAACATGAGCGTTCCAAATGCGAGCACCATCTAGGTGGAGTGCTACTCCAATCTCATCTGCGCCTTTGCGAAGTGCGGCAATTTCAGTAATTGGTTGAACAGTTCCGCCACCAAAGTTGTGGGTGTTTTCCACAGCGATTGCAGTTGTAGATACCAAATAGGGACCACTATTTGGGCGAGCAATTTCAAGTGCGTCAGCTGCCTTGAGTAGGCCGTTCTTGGCAGGAAATGTGCGCGTGGTAATTCCACTAAACACAGCAGCTGCGCCAAGTTCGGCGCGCACAATGTGACTGTTTGTCTCTGCAATTAGCTCTTCACCAGGTGCTACCAACATGCGGATTGCTAATTGGTTAGCAAGGGAACCAGTTGGTGTGAAGACACCGGCCTCTTTGCCAAACATGGCCGCTACGCGCTCTTCTAGTGAATTAACTGTTGGGTCATCACTGTAAACATCATCGCCAACGGGTGCATGTGCAATCGCTTCACGCATTGCAGTCGATGGGCGGGTAACGGTGTCGCTTCGAAGATCAATTGCCATGGCTTATGTTCTCACGATTCTTTCAAGACGATAACAAACATCGCTATAACAACTAGTACGCCACCTAGAGCTTTTTGAAGTGTGAGGGTTTCTCCACCAAAGACGATGGCAAATAAGGCTGCGAAGACCACTTCCATAGTCAAAATCACTGCAACCTTTGTTGTACTCATGTGCGCCTGGGACCAAGTTTGAATTACAAAGGCCACCGCAGTACATGCCACCGCAGTAAAGATCACCGTTGCCCAGACTCCGTTATCAGGTGGAAGTTGATAGCCGCCTTCAAAGATTGATGCAATTCCGGTCAGTACCGCACACACTGCAAGCTGAACAACAGTCATTGCATAGGCATCGCGCCCATTGCTCCATTTACCAAGAGCAATGATGTGTGCACCAAATGCAAATGCACTACCTAAAACAAGTATCTCGCCGAATCCAATTGACCAACCTTGCAGGGAAAGTAGAGCTAAGCCAAGAGTTGCAACCGCAACACAGCCCCAGGTGATTAAAGTTATGCGAGCTTTTAGAACAACGGCTGCAATTAACGGAGTGAAGACAACATATAAGCCAGTAATAAATCCTGTGATTGCTGCGCCGGTTCGTGCAAGGCCAAGGGTTTGCAAAATATAACCTGCACCTAGAAATAAGCCTGCTGTTGATGCTCTAACAAGTAGATCTTTATTGAAGTACATGATGCACTGAGGGCGAATCAGAATCATCACAACTACAGCTAAGACGAATCTGCTGAATAAGAAATTGTTGACAGTTTGACGCTCGATGGCATCTTTCATAACAACGAAGGCGAATCCCCAGGCAGCAGAAACAGATAACAAAGCCCAGGGAGCAAGTCTTAACTGCAATTGATGACGAGCAGACATTAGCCGCGCAATTCCTTCAGCAGTGCAACTTCTTTGCCATGCTCTTTTTCCATGCCAGGAGTTTCAAGAATGAGGGGTGCGTTAACTACTGCAGGGTGGGATAAAAGTTCCTTAAACGGATCAACACCGATGTGGCCTTCTCCAATATTTTGGTGACGATCTTTAAGAGCTCCGCACACATCCATTGAGTCATTTGCATGAACCAACTGGAATCGCTCGATGCCGGCAATTTCAACCAGTAGATCAATCGTTGCCGTCATCCCACCTTTAACTGAAATGTCATGACCTGCGGCAAACACATGGCAAGTGTCTAGACAGATTGCCACCTTTGGGTGATATTCAAGAGCTTTTAAATACATTGCAAGGTCATCTAGCTTCTTAACTAGTGATTGGCCTTGCCCAGCAGTTGGTTCAAGCAAAAGGTAGGGAGCATCATCGTCTAAAGCATTAAGAATGGGCATCATGCCTTCATGAATCTGCTTCCATGACTTTTCAACATGGTTTACATCAACTGCAGAGCCTGTATGAATAACCACGCCAAGGGCTCCGATATCGGCACCACGTTGTAGCGAATACTTAGTTGATGCCAACGAATTCAAGTACGTTGCCTCTGTTGGTGAACCTAAATTAATTAAGAATGGTGCGTGAACATAGGTTTCAATATCTAATTCTGCTGCCTTAATCTTGAAAGCTTCATCTAGTTCAGGTTTAGCCTCCGGCATCGCCCATGTTCGTGGACTTGATGCAAATACCTGTATTGCTTCTGCACCGATCTCTTGTGCGTACGCAATTGATCGTTTGGCCATTCCACCAGTCGTAGGGGTGTGGGCACCGATTCGGGGCTTTTTAATTGGCGTAGGCATTGGGTCACCCTACGGTAATCGTTACCAAACTTCCACGTAAAACCTTAGTGTTTACCGCAGGTGAAACTTTTTTAACAACTTTCTTCTTCGCATTTCCAATAGTTACAACCTTCACCTTTAATCCAAGGGATTCGAGCATTGCCTTACCCGCACCGGCTTCCATGGTGATGATTGTTTTTGGAATATAGGTATATCGAGGACCCTTTGAAATAATGATTGAAACCTTGCCGCCCTTATTTGCTGTTGCACCGCCTGCAGGGTTTTGTGAAACTACAGCAAGTTCTGGAGTTGTCTCGCTATATGCATAACCTGGCTCAACATTAAAGCCAGCAGCAGTTAATTCATTGAGCGCTTGCTCACCGCTCTTACCGATGTAAGAAGCAAGTGCAATTTGCTCAATTCCCTTTGAGACAATTAAATCAACCTTTGAATCACGCTTTACTGAGGAGCCCGATGTAGGGGTTGATGAAATAACAAATCCCTTTGGAATATCAGAATTGAAAACCTCCGTGGTCGTTCCAATTGTTAATGGAGACTTAGTGATTGCTACTTGAGCAGCCTCTGGTGTTAATCCAGTTGTTGATGGGATTGTGTAGCGCTCGGGCCCTTTTGAAATAATTAATTTAACGCTGCCACCAGCATCTACTTTTCCGCCGCCTTGTGGCACAGATTCAATAATCTTTCCCTTTGCAATGTCTTCATCAAACCTGTTTTCTAGAATGACCGCCGTCAAACCTAGGGGAGTAAAGGATGAAACAGCTTCGTCAAAAGTACCTCCAATAGTTGAAGGCACAACGACACGTGATCCTGGTCCAACTAATGTCCACCAACCGCCAACTCCAATTGCAATGGCAAGTATTAGCGCGACCTTACGGTTTCTACGAACACGCTTACTAGCGCGCTTTTTCTTTTCTTCCTCACGCTTTATTTCCCGAGTACTCTCTTTAACCTCAACTGTTGCTTCTTTTACCGGTTCTTCTTTAACCTTTTTGCGCGCTTTCTCGCGAATTGGTTCAACCGGCAAGTCCAAGCCAATTTCCAATTGATTCTTCTTTGGATCAAGCTCAATTTGAATCTGCTGTAATCGCTCCAAGAATTCGCCCGCAGTCCGAGGGCGATCATCTGGATTTTTTGCTGTTGCACTTGCGATCAAGTCATCTAGTGATTGTGGAAGTTCCTTGCGCTTGCTGCGAATGTGGGGAATCTCTTCATTGACATGCATGTAGGCAATTTGAATCGGAGAGTCACCATTAAAAGGTTTCTCTCCAGTCAACATTTCGTATGCCACGATTCCTGCTGCGTAAACATCACTCCGTGAATCAGCGATTCCGCGCTGAACTTGTTCGGGGGATAAGTAGGAAACACTGCCCAAGATCACGCTGGACTCAGCGGTCATCGTGGTGCCGATTAGTTCTCCGCGAGCTAAACCAAAATCAGCAATCTTGATACGGCCGTCTTTTGAAATCAAAATGTTTTCAGGCTTTACATCTCTGTGCACGATTCCTAAATCATGGGCAGCTGCCAATGCTGACAAGATTGGAGTCATGTAATTAATCGCATCTTTTATCTCGAAGCGACCACGTTCGTTGAGATATTCACGAAGGGTATGACCTTCAATCAACTCCATAACCAGAAATACAGCGGGTACTCCGCTTTGATTCCACCCTTGATCTTGGACTGCAACAATATTTGGGTGAGTAAGTGCCGCTGCGGCTTTGGCTTCGCGAATAAAGCGAGAAACAAATGCTTCATCTTGGGCCAAATGCGCGTGCATGATTTTTACAGCGACTTTGCGATCGAGGCGGGTATCTAGCGCTTCGTAGATGGTTGCCATTCCGCCATTAGCGACCTGACGCAGCAATTGGTAGCGCCCATCAATGAGCTCACCGGTCAGATCGGACATGTGCAGATTTTATGGAGTGCACCTGAGACAGGTGCATAGGGCGCGCCCAAAACGGTTATGAAGTGAGTTTAAACTCGCAATTTTCGCGGGTTTCATCGCGAGCAAAGTGTTTATCTTGATCAACTTGCCATTGACGCATCTGAACCTCGATATGCGCGCCATCTCGATCTAATACACGTTGCAAACCGATCTCTGGTTCGATATCTAACCAATACGTTGTTGCACCGGTTTCGCGCACTATTTGTTGGGCAGCGCCCACTCCTTCAATAATCAAATAGTCAGTAGGGGTAATTCTCTCTTCACTATCAAAAGCCATGGTCTGCCAATTAAAAATCTTGATCACAAACTCTTTGCCGGCAATATGGGCAGTAGATATTCGATCCAAGATTTCAGAAAGGGGGTTACTCAGAGCGTTCTCCCAACCGTTGTATAAGTCATCCATGTGAATGACTTTGACAGTCCCATCTACCGATAACTCTGCTTCTAACTTAGTTGCAAAGGTAGTTTTGCCAGCACCTGCTGGGCCATCAATTGCGTAAAGAGTCATGCCAACGCTTCCAACCGATTACGGCAATCAAAGTGAACATCGCGTATAAAACAGCGGTAAACCAATAGCCAAGCATCGCATACTGAACTGTTCCAGCAAGATCTACGATCAGCCACACAATCCATGACTCATACTTTTCGTACACCATCATGATTTGTGCAACCAGACTTCCTATTAACAAAAATGCATCTGACCAAGTAGCTGCTGCACCGATGTTTGATAAGAGTGGCGATAACAAAGCAACGCTAATGAATGTTCCGATTGCGATGTAGCGGCGATTGCGCGCAGTCAAAGATCCAGGAACCGCACCAGTTGGCGCCCAATCCTTCCAACCATAAACAGCTGCGATGATGAAAACGATTTGTAGAACAGCCGATGCGAATAGATCTACTTGATAAAAGAAAACGCCGTAAAGCGCACTACTAAGTGCCCACCAAGGCCAGGTAATTCTTTTTCCTGTTGTGCCCAGCCAAACCCCGACAAATGAAGTTACTGCAGCTATGAATTCAAGTATTGAGACTTCGTAGCCCCAGGCAGTAAATAAAGTGGTTGACATGAACTTCCTTTCCACATCCGCATTACCGGATGGGTCAATCGGTCGGTCTGAATTTCAGACCCTCTCAGCCTTTACGGCTCCCGTGGTTAGTACTCTAGCGTGAAATGAGCTGGCGCTTTATAAATGCTGCACCTGCCACACGGATACGTCGTGCAGTGGATGTTTTTGCTCTCTGATTGAAAATGTCATAACCAATTTTTTCTACTTCATCGACTATGCCGCAATACAAGGTACTAGCAGCTTCGATGCATGGACGGCTTGTTGCTTCTAGCATTTCAATACCAGCGGCGGCTTCTGCCTGTAATTGACGCACGCGGGCAATCTGAAACTTGAGCGCTTCAATGATTTCTGGCGTCAATACACGTTCGTCTAGCATTTCTCGAGTAACACCAAACTGAGCTAGCTCTTTAATGGGCAAGTACACGCGACCACGATCTAAATCTTCATCAACGTCACGGATGAAGTTCGCTAGTTGAAAGGCGATACCCAACTTTTTTGCTGCTTCAAAAGCATCTTTGTGCAATGGACCAAGGATGGGAACCATCTCAAGACCAATGACCGCTGCTGATCCATAGACGTACTCCAACAAGTCTTCATATGTTTCATATTCTTGGACAGTTAAATCCATGGTCATTGAATGCAAGAAAGCTTCAAAATGTTCGTGTGGAATATCAAAGCGCTTTACTGTGTCAATCAGGGCGCGGCCCACATGATCATCACTTTTCCCTTTTTTCAGATCAGCAAGAACTCCGTTACCCCAATTACTCAATGCTTCTGCTTTTTCCTCAACACTTAATTCAGAGGCCAGATCATCAACAATTTCATCGGCATACCGAGCGAATCCGTAGAGTGCATGAACAAAGGGACGCTTTGCTTTTGGCAGCAAGAGCGTGGCTAGAAAATAAGTCTTTCCATGTAATGCATTTAACCGCTTGCACTCTTCATAGGATGCGCGCAGAGCAGGATCAGTTATTCCTGCAGCAGTTAATTCATCCACTTACTTAACCGGACCTACGATGCGTTCTGCGGCAAGTCTTCCCGAAATCAAAACCATTGGAACGCCAACACCAGGTTGAGTTCCGGATCCAGCAAAGACAACGTTTTCAATTCCAGCTGCCATGTTGCGTGGTCTAAAGGGACCGGTTTGGAAGAAGGTGTGTGCGCTAGCAAATGGTGCGCCAGCCTCCATACCTTGTGCCTGCCAATCAAGTGGAGTTGTTAGAACTTCAGTCTCAATTGAATCACCAAAGCCGGTGTATCCACGCTTTTCCATTGTCTCAACCATGTGATCTCGATATGGCTTTGCTTGCTTAGTCCAATCAATATCAGCAGTGAGGTTTGGAGTTGGAAATAAGATGTAATAAGAGTGCTTGCCAGCTGGAGCCAGAGATGCATCATCTTTTGATGGAAGTGTTACCAAGATACTTGGATCACTCATCAACTGCTTCTTCTTGATGAGCTCGTCAAATACACCATCCCACGATTCTCCAAAGTGAATGTTGTGATGAGCGGCGAAGTCGTACTCCTTGGAGGAGCCAGCCAACATAGTTACGCATGATGGTGAGTAATTAAGACGCTTAACATTTAACGGAGTCTTACCCAATAGATCGCGCCAAGCCACAGGTAGATCTGGGTTCAAAATTACGGCGTCGCACTCAATACGTTGGCCATCTTCAGTGATGACAGCCTTTGCACGCCCGTTCTGCACATCTACCTTTGACACAGTTGTGCTGTATTTGAATTCCACTCCGTGCTTTTGTGCAGCAGCTGCCATGGCGCGCGGTACCGCGTGCATTCCACCCTTTGGAAAGAAGACACCATTGACCGAGTCCATGTATGCAATAACGGCATAGATAGCTAACGCTTGTTGTGGACTCACACCGGCATACATCGCCTGGAATGAGTACACACGCTGCAAGCGAGGGTCCTTCATGAACTGATTTACCTTTGGTGAGAGTTTGCGGAAACCACCAAGTGCGATTAGTCGTGCAAGATTTGGTGTTAACAGATTAAAGGGTGAGTCAATGTTGCGATCAATAAAATCATTCATTTCATACTTGTAGAGCTTTGTTACAAACTCGACATAACGCGCATAACCAGCAGCTTCTTCTGGGCTGATCTTGTCTGCAATTTCTGCTTCCATCTGGGCAGTGTTTGCATGCACATCTAGTTGTGTTCCATCTGCATAAAAAGCGCGATACAAAGGAGATACGGGCATCAGTTCAACCCAGTCCTTCATGTCTTCACCCACGCAACTAAATGCATCTTGAATCAAAGACGGCATTGTTAAAACAGAAGGTCCTGTATCAAATGAGTAGCCATCTTTTTGTAATAGGCCACTTCGACCACCCGGCACAGATTCGCGTTCAATGACAGTTACCTTGCGACCAGCACCAGCCAAGCGAAGGGCGGCACTGAGTCCTGCATATCCTGCGCCAACGATGACAACATGATCTGTTGGGCCTTTAACGCGTGCTGGCATTACGAACTCCTCTTAGTTGCGATATTTGCAAGCTCAACGAGCAGTGCATTTCCATCCTTTGTAAAGACTGCAGATTGCGCTGCTGTTAGTGCCTCATTAGTTAAGCGCTCAATAGTTGCTTCAAGCTCTGCTCTGGCACCGGTGGATTCGATGATCTTTCGTAGTTGTGCAACACCTTCTGCATCTAAGTCAGGCTTGCCAAAGTACTTACGAGCTATTTCTCGCTGAGATTCAGATTGACGATCATTTGTCATGGCGATTAAAACTGTTCGCTTACCTTCACGCAGATCATCACCGGCAGGCTTACCTGTCACGGATGGATCTCCAAATACTCCGAGCAAGTCATCACGAAGTTGGAAGGCTTCACCTAAAGGAAGTCCATAAGCAGACAGTGCGGCAAAGATTTCTGGTGAGCTCGAAGAGGTCATAGCTGCACCAAGATGTAATGGACGCTCGATTGTGTATTTGCCTGATTTGTAACGAGCAATCTTCATCGAGCGATCAACGTTTGTAGTTTTTTGAGTTTGTTCGTGGATATCTAAGAACTGTCCTGCCATCAACTCAACACGCATTTCGTTGTAGTAAGGAAATACGCGAGCAAATTGTTCAGTTGTAAGTCCTGCACTGTTGAGCATTTGATCTGACCATACGAGTGCTAAGTCGCCTAACAAAACAGCAGCCGATAAACCATATTGAGGAGCAAAGCCATCTAGTTCTTCTCGAACATGGATGGTTTCAAAGTGGCGATGAATCGAAGGCTTTCCGCGACGAGTATCTGATCCATCCATTAAGTCATCATGAATCAATGCACATGCTTGCAATAGTTCCAATGCTGCCATCGCACGGACAACAGGTTTTTCTAGAGTTCCACCAGATGCGGCAAACCCAGCATATGCAAATAGTGGGCGCAGACGCTTTCCGCTATCTAATAAAAAAGCAGTTAACGCGTCTGACACAGGCGATAGCTCTGTCGAAATCGAATTCAGGTATGCCGCTTCTCGGTTAAGGAAGATGCTTAACTCTTCTTCAACGGCGCTACGAACGCTTGTTAACGTTGCTTTTGGCTCTGAACTCACTCGGTAACGGTACCCTCACCCAGTGGTACTCCGCACTTCGTATTCATTCGAGTTCTTCCCTCCAAAGGATGTTGAGGGTGAAGAACGGTTGTGGGCTGCCATCGATGGCCTCAAATCAATAACCCCAGACTTTGTTTCTGTGACCTATGGCGCAGGTGGATCGACCCGAGATCGTTCTATTCGGATTGCTCAAGAAATAACTAAGCGCACCGGCATTTCAACTGTTGCTCACCTGACATGTGTTGGATCTACTCGTGATGAATTGATCGCAATTTTGCATAGCTATAAAGAAGCGGGCATCACAAGTATTTTGGCACTTCGCGGAGATCCAACTGGGGGACCAAGTGCGCCATGGACGCCTACACCTGGTGGCCTCAACCATGCAGATGAGTTAGTTCAACTAGCAGATGAATTTGGTGGATTCACAATTGGTGTTGCCGCTTTTCCAGATGGGCATCCTTCATCTAAAGGTGATTTTGAAAAAGATATCGACGTATTAATTCGCAAAGAGGAGCTCGGTGCGACATTTGCTACAACACAATTTTTCTTTGAAGCGGGAAGATACATCCAATTAGTTGACCGTCTTGCTGAACGTGGCTCAAAGTTAACAATTATTCCGGGCATCCTGCCTGTGACAAATGTGAAGTTGCTGCACCGGATGGCTGAACTTGGCGGGACTCCTATTCCTTCACATATTTCAGAAGCTTTTGTGAAAGTTGAAAATGATCCAGCCGCTGTGCGCGCGTTAGGCGTCGAGATAGCAACATCACTATGCAAACAGCTGTTGGCAGCAGGAGCTATGGGATTACACTTTTATACAATGAATAGCTCAACTGCTACTCAAGAAATTTATAGGAACCTCAATGCTTAGCAAAGTTGAATTTAAGGCAAAGTGGAGTTCTTTGCATAGCGATGCAGAGACAACAGGCATCGTTGGTGCATGGCTGCATATTTCATACCGCTTTGGCTTGATCTGCACACTGCTTCGCATTTCTCCTAACGCGCTCACTGTATTGGGATTACTAGGAGCAGTTGCAACTGCGGTAACGGCACAAACTGCCTGGGCAATCCTTTTCTTAGTTTTTTCCTTATTTTGCGATGGCATCGATGGCAGCGTTGCGATTTTTCAGCACCGCGAAAGCAAGTTCGGAGCAACCCTTGATTCAGTGGCAGATCGCATCAGTGAAGCACTGTGGTTCTATGCCCTGTATGCAATAAGTGTTCCAGCGTGGATTCCTATTACCTTGTGGTCTGTTGCAGCTTTTCAGGAGTATGCCCGATCTAAGTTAACTTCACTTGGAGTTAGCGATATCGGCGTTGTTACACCGGCAGAACGTCCAGTCCGTGCAAGTTTCCTCTTTATTGTCTTGATTCTCAATCAACTAGATCTGCCTGGCGTGACACAGCTTTCGATCGCTTTCTTGCTTCTTCAAATTTATAGTTTTGTTAGTGTCGTGCGTTTTTCTCGTAGCCGATTGCTTCCGTAACTAAATCTCCACTAATACCAACAAGCGGTAAGCCCCCACCAGGGTGGGCCGATCCTCCAACTAGATACAAACCTTTAATGGGTGAGCGATTTTTAGCACGCATGAATGCAGCACGTGCTCCGTTACTGGAAGTTCCGTAAATCGCACCACCCGGTGCTCGCACGGCCGTTTCCAAATCTGCAGGTGTTCGAATAGTTAATGACTCTAATCGATCGCGAACCGAAATTCCGCGTGCTTCAATTTGATCGATAATGCTGTTCGCGTACTTGGTAGAAAACTCGGCGTTGTTCCAATCAAACTGTCCGTGCGTAGGTGCGTTAACTAGAACGAACCAACCTTCAAGATTTTCATCCTTGGTCATTAATTCATCCTGTGGAGCGCAAATATAGATCGTTGGCTTTTCTACTGGTTTGTCATCGTTAAAGATTGCATCAAATTCGGCATCGTAATTTTCAGGAAAAAGTATTGTGTGATGGTTAAGAACTTGTTCCGGATCTTTACGCATACCAAGTAGCAGTGAAAAGCCAGCGACTGAAACATCGGCATCAGCAATGTTCTTGCGAGCTTTCTTCAAGGTGCGCTTGTGTCCGGTAATGAGCTTGTTATAAACCAGTGAGGCATCAGCATTTGCAATGACAGCGTCGGCTTCAACCACTGTGCCATCGGTCAAAACAACACCAGTGGCTTTATTTCCTTTAGTTTGAATGCTGACCACGGGGGAGTTCAGATGAAAGGTGACGCCAACATCTACTGCTCGTTGGTGAACCGTCGTTGTTAGATTTCCAAGCCCGCCCTTTACATGCCAAGCCCCAAAGCTTTCTTCAACAAATGCAATAGTCGAAAGGACTGCAGGAGCTTTGCGGGGATCAGATCCGCTATATGTGGCGTATCGATCCATGATGAATCGCAGACGTTGGTCCTTCAGAATCTCATCGGCGTGCTGGCGTAATGTTTTCCATGGCGCAATAATCATGATGTCGCGCAAAAAAGTGAATCGTTTGATCAAAGACAGCGGCGACTTTAACTCGGATTCAATAAATGGGACTCGGCTTACGTCCCACATACGTTCTGCGCGCTTCATGATTCGGTCCCATTGCGCTGCACTATCGGCACCAAAGCTAGAAGTTATCGAATCCAAAGTTTCTTTACGGGAAAGATTGGCGAACTTAACGTTGCTGCCATCTGCAAATCGATAATCAAAGGATGGGTTTACCGATTCAATAGGACAAACAAGTCCCATGGGTTTGCCGGTTCGCTGAAAGAAATCTTTGTATACGGCCGGTAGTGTCAACAAAGATGGACCAGTATCAAAAGCAACCTTGCCAATCCATTCGGTGCGACATTTTCCACCGACTTGATCAGATGCTTCATAGACAACAACTTCATGTCCACCGCGTGATAAACGAGCAGCAGCGGTCATGCCGCCCATGCCTGCGCCGATCACAACGATTTTCATACTGTGCGACCCTTCCATTGAATTCTTCCGCGCCTTAAGTATGAGTAAGCAATCAGATAAATCAATGCAACGACAGATATTGGATGCAACACAGTATCTAGAACATTACCGCGGCTTTTGATCGCACTGAGTACTCGAGTGGCAACAATTGCAGCAAACCCAAGCCAACCGTAAGGATTTCCAAGTAGTCCAATAATCAGGGGAGCGATGCTAGTTGCAGTAAGAAATACGATTACAAAGATAGCGCCAACAATTGATCCGAAAGCCTGGTTAAGAGATTTTCCATATCCGGCCTTGATTTCATTCCATGATGCATACATTCGAGTCTGGGCAATATCTGAACCGTTGATCACAGTGCCAGATGATCCGTTTTTAACCAACTCACGTGCCAAGAAAACATCATCGATTACTGCGTGCTTTACAGATTGGTATCCACCAATTGAATCAAGGGCTGAGCGTCGCACGACAAAGAACTGACCGTTAGCAACAGCCATCGATTTGTAGCCTGATTTTTCTGCATTACGAAGTGGGACAGTTGTTAGCCAAGACCATTGCAGC
>CAIXVA010000195.1 GCA_903922745.1 uncultured Actinomycetes bacterium | reverse complement strand
TGTACTACAAAAGCTAAAGCGCGATGCTGAAGCATATTTGGGCGAAACAGTAACCGATGCGGTTATCACTGTTCCTGCCTACTTCAACGATGCACAACGTCAAGCAACAAAAGAAGCTGGCGAAATTGCAGGTCTTAACGTTCTGCGCATCATCAACGAGCCAACTGCTGCAGCGCTCGCATATGGTTTAGATAAAGCAGATAAAGAACAAACAATTCTTGTATTCGACCTTGGTGGTGGAACATTTGATGTTTCACTATTGGAAATCGGCGAAGGTGTTGTTGAAGTTAAAGCAACCAACGGCGATAACAATTTAGGTGGAGATGACTGGGATCAGGCACTTGTTGATCACCTAGTACAAACATTTGGCGCAGCAAACGGAATTGATTTAACAAAAGACAAGATGGCGATGCAACGTATTCGTGAAGCTGCTGAAAAGGCAAAGATCGAACTCTCATCATCACAATCTGCTTCAGTTAACCTTCCATACATCACAGTTGATTCTGAAAAGAATCCATTGTTCATGGATGAAACAATTACTCGCGCACAGTTCCAACAGATGACTGCTGCACTACTAGAACGTTGCAAGAAGCCATTCCAAGCAGTGCTAAAGGATGCTGGAATTCCTATTGCAAAGATTGAATCAGTAGTACTTGTTGGTGGATCAACTCGTATGCCAGCTGTTGTTGAATTAGTTAAGGAACTCACTGGCGGCAAAGAACCAAACAAGGGTGTTAACCCTGATGAGGTAGTTGCAGTTGGTGCCTCCCTTCAAGCCGGTGTTTTAAAGGGTGAAGTAAAGGATGTATTGCTCCTAGATGTAACTCCGCTGTCACTTGGTATCGAAACCAAGGGTGGCGTAATGACACGTCTGATCGAGCGCAACACAACAATTCCTACAAAGCGCAGCGAAGTATTTACAACAGCTGATGATAATCAGCCAGCTGTACAGATTCAGGCATACCAAGGCGAACGTGAAATGGCTGCTTACAACAAGAAGCTAGGCATGTTTGAACTAACAGGTTTGCCACCAGCTCCACGTGGAGTTCCACAGATCGAGGTCACATTCGACATCGATGCAAACGGAATTGTTCATGTATCTGCAAAGGATCTTGGAACAGGTAAAGAGCAGAGCATGACCATCACTGGTGGCTCTGCACTTAACAAGGATGAGATCGCACGCATGATGGCCGATGCTGAATCACACGCTGAAGAAGATCGTCAGCGCAAGGAAGAAGCAGAGATTCGTAACGCTGGAGATTCACTTCTCTACTCAACTGAAAAGTTCATTGAGGACAACGAGGAGAAGTTGTCACAAGGTGACGCACTTGAGAAGAAGACAGAAACAGAGGCAGCATTAGAAGAGTTGAAGACCGCCCTCGGTGGTTCAAACTACGAAATGATTAAGTCAGCAACTGAAAAGGTTGCAACTGTTAGCCAAGCACTTGGTTCTGCACTCTATGCAGCAGGGGCAGCAGCTGAAGGAGATGCAACACCACAAGAAGATGGCGTAGAAGATGCTGAGATCATCGATGAGGACGCTAAGTGAGCGAACGAGGCATAAAAATGCCGAGTATTGGAATTGGTGCTAACTAATGACAACTGAGAGTGAAGTTCCTCAGGAAGTAACAGATGCAGTTGTTGAGCCGGGTCAGGAAACTGACCCGGTTGCAACACTGACATCTGACTTGCAACGACTTCAAGCAGAGTATGCAAACTACCGAAAGCGTGTTGAACGCGATCGCGCAGTTGCCCATGAAAGCGCAGTGGGTGCTGTCCTTACAGAACTACTTGCATTGCTAGATGACGTTGATCGTGCAGAACAACATGGCGAGCTATCTGGCGGCTTTAAAGCAGTAGCAGACCAGCTAAATTCAATAACTTCCCGCATTGGTCTAGAGAAATATGGCACTGAAGGTGAAGCATTTGACCCACAGATTCATGAAGCGTTAATGCATGATGAATCAGCAGATGTTGCTGTTGCAACTGCTTCAAAGATTTTGCAGCCTGGCTATAAGTACAAAGAGCGCATTTTGCGCCCAGCTCGCGTTGCTGTAACAGATCCAGCGGGAGCGTAATTAAAAATGGCAGCCAAAGATCTCTATGAAAAGGATTTCTATAAAGTCCTT
>CAIXVA010000194.1 GCA_903922745.1 uncultured Actinomycetes bacterium | reverse complement strand
TCCTGATCGTCAAGGTCGCGTAACAATTCCGCAATCACTTCGCACATATGCAGGATTAGAAAAAGAGTGCGTTGTTATTGGTGCAAATACTCGCGTTGAAATTTGGGACGCAACTGCATGGAATGAATATTTAACAGATCGTGAAAAGAGCTTCGCGGATGTTTCAGAGGAGGTCTTTCCAGGTTTGTTCTAACTCTCATTTGTGGCCACTGCCGACCCTTCGAACGCAGCGACACCCCTTCCCCGGTGCCGTTGCTACACAAAGATCCGTCGGCCGGCAGTGACCAGAGATGAGAGCCGCACCAAAAGTAAGCGATAACAACTAACGCAAGAAAAGGGGGAAAGATGACAAATGCAACTGAACATGTATCAGTAATGCGCGATCGTTGCGTTGATCTTTTATCCCCTGCGATTGCTGCATCAAGTAATCCCGTAGTTGTCGATGCAACATTGGGTTTTGGCGGCCATACAGAAGCGCTACTTCAAAAGTTCCCACATCTAACAGTTATCGGAATTGATCGTGACCTTGATGCAATCGCAAAGGCAACAGCGCGTTTAGCTCCGTTTGCAGATCGCTTAAAGATTGCGCATTCAACCTTTGACGGTATAAAAGAAGTTGTTGCAAGCTTTGGGTATAAGCACATTGACGGCGCTTTGTTTGATCTAGGTGTTTCATCAATGCAACTAGATCAACCAGAACGTGGATTTTCTTATTCACAGGATGCACCTCTTGATATGCGCATGGATCGCACACAATCGCTGACTGCGGGGGAGATCATCAATACATACGAGCCAGGCCAACTAGTTCGCATCCTTCGCACATACGGTGAAGAAAAGTTTGCAACTCGCATCGTCGAATCAATTGTGAAACAACGAGAAATTGCGCCAATGAATTCAACAACGCAGCTGGCAGAAATGGTTAAAGAGGCCATCCCGGCTGCTACTCGTCGCACGGGTGGAAATCCTGCAAAGCGCACATTCCAGGCTCTTCGCATCGAAACTAATGACGAATTAGGCACGATTACCCGCGCATTACCTGCAGCCCTCGAACTTTTAAACGTTGGCGCCCGCTTAGTGGTTATGTCATTCCAATCCCTTGAAGATCGCATCGTTAAGCAGCTCTTTGTTGCCTCAACAACATCTGGCACTCCACGCAATCTTCCTTTCGAACTTCCAGAGTATGCGGCGAAGTTTTCAATGATTACCCGCGGTAGTGAAACCCCGACAGATCCCGAACTTGAAGAGAACTCACGTTCTCAATCTGTTCGACTTCGCGCGATTGAAAGGGTGGCTGCATAATGGCAATGACCGCCTTTGCACCTGCGATTACTCGCTCAAAAGAAATTTTCGCTGAAAAGTCATCACAAGTTGCTCTCAAACTTGTGCCAGATCTTTCAAGTGGAAAGCAAGCAGATCGAAAGTTCTTCGCAACATTTGTAACCGTGGTTGGCGTTATTGGTCTCATGTTCCTTCTCCTGATCAATACCTTGCTGGCACAAGATGCATTTGAACTGACTCACTTAAAGCTTGAAGCCAAGTTAGTTAGCGATGAGCGCGAAGCAATCGCACGCCAGATGGACAAAATATCTTCCCCAGAAGCACTAGCAAAAGCTGCTACCGACCTTGGTATGAAGCCTTCAGAAACTCCTACCTTCCTGTCTCTCGACAAGCCTGTTATAGAGGTTCCGGTAAAAAATGGGTAACTTTTCATTAACACATAACAGAATCAGAGCACTGATCTTTATGACAGCTGTGATTATGTTTTTGTTTGGACTTCGCCTTGTGCAGGTTCAGGCATTGCAGGCAAATGATTATCGCTCGCGTGCCTTTAATGAGATGGAAAAGGTTAAGACATTGCAAGCACCACGTGGTGATATCACCGATATCAATGGTGTTCCTTTTGCCCGCAGCGTTGCGGCAACAAGCATTGTCGTAGATCAAACCCAGATCCTTAACCCAGCCAAAGTCGCTGCTTTCGTAGCGCCAATACTTAACATGAGTGTTTCTGAGGTTCAAACAGCGTTGACCGGCAAGCGCAAATGGAACATGGTTGCAGAAAATGCAAAGCCTGCTACTTGGTTAAAGCTGATAAATGCGATTGATCAATACAACTCGACACTTCCTGGAATGAGCCCAGAGCGCATTATTGGCTTTTTCCCAGAGCGCAGTTATATCCGCGAATATCCATCAGGTTCGCTTATCGCATCATTAATTGGTTTTGTAAATCATGATGGAATCGGTGCAACCGGTCTTGAATCAAGTATGAATTCAATAATCTCTGGCAAGCAAGGCAAGTATTCATATGCCAATGGTTACAAAGCTGAGATTCCCGGTTCACAATCTGAAATCATTCCAGCACAAGCTGGAACATCAATTCGGCTAACTGTTGATCGCGATATCCAGTGGGTTGCCGAAAAAGCAATTGCAGATGCGGTTAAGTCATCAAATGCAATTAGCGGAACAGTAATTGTGATGGACCCAAAGACTGGGCAGATATTGGCACATGCAACCGCTCCAACTTTTGACCCAAATAACACATCTAAAGTTTCATTGGTTGCTATGCGCAATCCATCAGTTCAAGATGTCTACGAACCAGGCTCTACAGGCAAGGTAATGACACTTGCGGCTGCGCTTGAAGAAAAGAAAATTACACCTGATACTGTTTTTACAGTCCCTTACGCCCTCAAGCGTTCGATCAAGGTATTCCATGATCACGAAGCTCATGCAACGCAGCGATTGACTGCTTCTGGGATCTTGGCTGTTTCAAGTAATACTGGTTCAATTCAAATCGGCGAAATGTTGTCTAACGACACATTGCATGATTACCTTTCAAAGTTTGGTATCGGAACCAAGACTGGTTCTGGACTACCGGGTGAATCAAACGGAATCCTTCCAAAGGTTGCTAATTGGTCCGGAACAACAGCGCCAACAGTGGCTTTTGGACAGGGCTATTCCTTAACAGCGATGCAGGCAACTAGCGTGTTTGCAACAATTGCCAATGGTGGAGTTCGTGTTTCTCCAACTGTTATTGCAGGCACAAGTGATGCAAGCGGAAATTACACACCGTCCGCAACCCGAGAAAGTGTTCGTGTAATCAGCACTGAAACAGCGCAAAAAATGCGCATCATGATGGAAAGCGTTGTATCGGCAAATGGAACCGCTCCAACAGCTGCAATAGCTGGCTATCGCGTAGCTGGTAAGACAGGTACGGCAATGCGCATCGATGACACATGTGGTTGCTACCGTGGTTACACAGCATCATTTATCGGCTTTGCGCCAGCAGATAATCCAGCGTACGTAATTTCAGTAACGATTCAGGATCCAAAGGGTCTTCACTGGGGTGGCGCACTAGGTGGTCCAGTATTTAAAAAGGTGATGTCATTTGTTTTGCAGTCAAAGGGAATTGCACCAACTGGAACAAAAATCATCCCAGTTGCATTAACCGAAAAGCAATTGATCGCGGCAAAGAAGGTAACAAGTGTCAAGACCAATTGAAGAGTTTAAGAGAACCGTTGAGTCGGTAGCTGCGATTGCTAATGCAACTCTTACCGGTGATGTGGCAACTGTAATTACTGGATTGACGCTTTCTAGTAACGATGTCCAAGAGGGTGATTTATTTATTGCACTACCTGGCGAGAAAGCACATGGTGCCGATTTTGCCGCCGAAGCAATTGCGCGTGGAGCAGTAGCAGTTCTAACTGATTCTGAAGGTGCCTCAAAAGTAAAAGGTGTTCCGGTAATTGTTAGTGCCCATCCTCGGCGCGCAGCTGGTGTCATCAGCGCCTGGTTTTATAGTGAACCAATGCGGGATTTGTACAGCGTTGGCGTAACAGGCACAAACGGTAAAACAACTGTGACTACATTGCTGCATCAGATCATGTCGGCTGCTGGACGTGACAGCGGATTAATCGGCACCGTTGAGACGCTGATTGGTAACGAGACTTTTGCTAGCAAGCGCACTACCCCTGAAAGTAGCGATTTACAGGCTCTATCGGCGGTAATGCGTGAGCGTCATATGCGCAACCTTGTGATGGAAGTTTCAAGCCATGCGATCGCACTAGAGCGCATTAGAGGCAGTCACTTTGCAGTCGTTGCATTTACTAATCTTTCACAGGACCACTTAGATTTTCACAAGACAATGGATGATTACTTCGCGGCAAAAGCAAAGTTGTTTACCTTTGAATTTTCAGACCTTGCCGTAATTAATATTGATGATGCTCACGGCGTACGGCTTGCCGCTCAAACTGAGCTACCGGTTATGACAGTCTCTCGCCATGACCAAAGTGCTACTTGGCATTACGTGTCTATCGCTCCCGACTATGTGGGCGCGCATGTTGCTATTCGTGGCAGTGGCGGAATCTTGATTGAAGGAAAAGTACAGCTACATGGTGGCTATAACTATGACAATCTTTTGATGGCGGTTGCAATTGCAAATGAAAGCGGAATCGACCCAATAGATATTGCAGCAATATTGCCTCACTTAACTGGGGCAGCAGGGCGTCTCGAGTCCGTGCGCCTTGGTCAAAACTTCACTGCACTTGTTGATTATGCGCATTCACCTGATGCCGTTGCGCGAGTGTTAGAAACTGCACATGAAATCACTGATGGACGAGTCATCGCAGTTCTCGGTTGTGGTGGAGATCGAGACACATCAAAGCGACCATTAATGGGTAAGGCGCTACACGCAGGTGCGGATGTGGCTATCTTTACAAGTGATAATCCACGTTCAGAAAAGCCAGAAGAAATTCTCGTGCAAATGACTTTAGGTCTAGATATCCAAGAGCCAAGTGTGATTATTCAGGATCGTTCTGATGCTATTAAAGCTGCTGTCAATCAAGCACAAGAAGGTGACCTGGTTGTCATCTTGGGCAAGGGCCATGAAAAGGGACAAGAGATTGCTGGTGTAGTCCATCCATTTGATGATCGAGTTGAACTTGCTCGAGCAATCGAGGATAAAAAGTGATTACATTAACCGCAGCAGAGATAGCTTTATTAGTTGGTGGCGAACTTCATTGCGATAAAGATTTATTAGTATCTAAAGCTCCGGTATTTGATTCTCGATTAGCTACCCCTGGCTGCATATTTTTAGCTCTCAAAGGTGAAAAGGTTGACGGACATGATTTTGCTGTCGATGCTTATCGCGCAGGTGCAATGTTTTCACTCACTACCCACCGTATCGATGGTCCATGTGTTGTGGTTGATGATGTTTTGGTTGCTTTATCGGTGTTGGCAGCATTTGTACGAAAGCGTTTAACCGGCCTAACAGTTGTTGGCATCACTGGATCACAAGGCAAGACCAGTACAAAAGATTTACTGGCTCATATGCTGAGTGTTGCCGGGCCAACCGTGGCACCTAAGGGTTCCTTTAATAACGATTTAGGTTTACCGATAACTTTGCTGCAGTGTGATGAGCGCACAAAGTTTTGTATTCTCGAAATGGGCGCACGTCACAAGGGCGATATTGCTCGACTATGCGAAATTGCCCAGCCAAATATCGGAATTGTCCTAGTTGTTGGAACTGCACACCTTGGTGAATTTGGATCAACCCAAGCAATTGCCGAAACGAAATCAGAATTAATCCAATCTTTAGGGCCAGACGGTGTCGCAATTCTTGGAAGTTATGATCAATACACACCTGCGATGGCCTCGCTACATCCCGGCCGGACAATTATTTTTGGAAATGGCCAAGAGGTGCGAGCAGCAGATGTGGAAATTCGCGAAGGCTGCCCACACTTCGATTTGGTTACACCAGCTGGACGCGATGCAGTCGGAATGCGAGTAGTAGGCGAGCATCAGATTTCAAATGCACTTGCTGTTGCTGCTGTTGGAACTGCGTTAGAGCTTCCTATCGAATTAATTGCTAGTTCATTATCGACAGCAGAAAATGCCAGTAAGTGGCGCATGGAGCTCCACGACGCCTTTGGCTTATTGATTATTAATGATTCTTATAACGCCAACCCTGATTCGATGGCAGCGGCAATGCGATCTTTGGTGCTCTTTGCCCAAGAGCGCGGGGGAGAATCGTGGGCTTTTGTTGGAAAAATGCATGAACTCGGCGAGTCAAGTGCGGCACAGCATGAAGCAATTGGCACGCTAGCCCAAGAGATCGGTATTGATCATTTGGTCGCTATAGGCGCACCTGAATACGGTACAGGTCAAGGTCAGATGCTTGTCCATCACTACGCAAGTATTGATGAATGCCTTTCTATGACAGATTATTTCTCTGCAGGTGATGTGGTTCTGGTAAAGGCATCACGTTCTGAAGGGTTTGAAGTACTTGCACAAAAGTTAGAAAGTTTGTGGTTAAACAAGAGCGGAGTTGAAAGTTGAGACAGATCCTTATTGCTGGTGCTTTCGCACTTGTATTCTCACTCTTTGGTACCCGTGTCTTGATTCGCGTTCTTGCGGGTAGAGGATACGGACAAATAATTCGTGATGACGGTCCTAGTAGTCACCACATCAAGCGCGGCACCCCAACTATGGGTGGAATCATTTTTATTCTTGCAGCCGTACTTGGATATTTAACCGCTCACTTGGTATCAGGAAACTCCATCACAGTTTCCGCTGTATTGGTAATGGGATTAGTCGTTTGTCTAGGCTTTATTGGGTTCTTAGATGACTGGCTCAAAGTATCTCGTCAGAATTCTCGAGGATTACCTGGTCGTTTCAAGTTAATTGGCCAAGCTATCTTTGCAGCAATTTTCGGTTATTTGGGGTTGCAATTTGTTGATCCTGATTCATTGACTCCGATTTCTCAATACTTATCAGGAGTTCGCGAAACTTCAATTTACTTAGGTTCGGGTTTAGTAATTGTTTGGATAGTTTTAATGGTGATGTCAGCAAGTAATGGCGTTAACTTAACCGATGGGCTAGATGGCTTAGCAACAGGTGCATCAATCATGACTTTCTTGGCTTTTGTTTTAATCGGCGTGTGGGAGTTTGGACAAAGCTGCGCGCTCAACGCGGCTGCAGGATGTTATGCGGTGCGCGATCCTTTGGACTTAGCAGTTCTTGCCGCCGCATTTGCCGGTGGCTGCACGGGATTTCTTTGGTGGAACACAGCACCAGCCAAGATCTTTATGGGAGATACGGGCTCACTGGCGTTAGGCGGTGCGATTGCAGGACTCGCTGCGACTTTACGTGTGGAACTGCTGCTTATTCCGCTTGGTGGACTTTTTGTAATCATCACAATGTCTGTGCTAATTCAAACCGTTTACTTCAAGATCAGTGGCGGAAAGCGTGTATTTAAGATGGCGCCGCTTCATCATCACTTCGAACTAGTTGGTTGGGAACAAATCACAATTGTTATTCGGTTCTGGATAATTGCTGGCTTGTCTGTGGCAGCTGGACTTGGTCTGTTTTATGCGCAGTGGGTAGCCAAATAACACATGTCAATTAACTTCGCCCAGCAACGTTTCCTAATTTTAGGAGCTGGCGTTACAGGCTCTGCGGTTGCTCGTTCATTACAAAGTCGTGGCGGTCTTGTGGTTATCGCCGATGACACCGCACCTGATGCTGTTAAACCAGAAAGCGTTGATTTATCAAATTTTGATGCAGTGGTGATATCTCCGGGCTGGAAGCAAGATCACCCACTGGTGGTAAAAGCGCTAGCAAGCACATTACAAATCCTTAATGAGATTGATCTTGCGTGGCAGATTCGTTCTGAAGTTGCTCCAGGTCAAAAGTGGCTAGCTTTAACTGGTACAAATGGAAAAACAACCACAGTAGAAATGGTTGCGAAAATTTTGCAGACAGCTGGGTTAAAAGCTGTTGCCTGTGGCAATGTGGGCGACACGGTCATCGAAGCGGTTGATCGCTCAGATGCTTATGATTATTTGATTCTAGAACTTTCAAGCTTCCAGCTACATTGGGCCAAGCAGGCACAATTTGTTTCTGCCGCAATTCTTAACATTGCAGATGACCATCTTGATTGGCACGGCACTTTTGATGCTTACGCCGATGCAAAGTTTTCTATCTTAGATCGTGCAGAAATAGCAGTTCTAAACGCTGATGATGGCGCAGTTGTCCAACGCGCCAATCGATTTACGGAGCGAAAGGTGTTTTTCTCACTGGATACTCCAGCACCTGGTGAAATCGGCGTGGTAGAAGAGTTATTAGTTGACCGAGCATTTGTGGCCGATCCACTTGAAGCAGCGATGATTTGCGAGCTCAAAGACATCACACCAACGGTGCCACACAATGTTTCTAACGCCTTAGCTGCCGCCGCATTAGCCCGCTCAGTTGATGTTTCCCACGAACACATCCAAAAAGCGTTGCAAGCGTTTAAGCCAGGACGACACCGCATAGAGACAGTGTTTGAAAGTGATTCGATTTCTTGGGTCGATGACTCAAAGGCAACTAATCCACATGCTGCATCAGCATCGTTGATGTCTCACTTATCTGTTGTGTGGATTGCTGGGGGATTGGCAAAAGGTGCTGACATGAATTCACTAGTTCAGCGTTGTAAGGGCCGTATTAAGGCGGTAATTCTTATCGGTGCTGATCGCCAATTAATCGAAAATGCTTTACGTGAGCACGCACCTGATGTTCCTCGGATCCTTATTGATGCACCTGCTGATTATTCACGTGGTGGAGCTTCAAACTCTTTGATGGAGGCCGTGGTTACACACGCTGCGGCGTTAGTAACAGCAGGGGACACGGTATTAATGGCACCGGCCTGCGCTTCGATGGATCAATTCATTTCATATGCAGATCGTGGAGATCGCTTTGCTGCTGCGGTTCGCAAGGTTGTCGCACATGAGTAATCAACAACGCGAAACGATTTTCACAAAACCAGTCAATCTTTTTTACATGCTGCTTGGCAGCACGCTGGGATTGAGCATTCTTGGCTTGATTATGGTTTTTTCTGCCTCATCGATTCACTCGCTAGAGACAAAGGGCTCATCCTATGCAATTGTTTTGCGTCAATTCATTTTCTTGGCGATGTCCATACCAATGGCATGGGTTTTCTCGCGTTTTTCTTTAGCCAGATGGAAGTTGATCGCGCGCTTCGGGTTCATCATTTCAATTTTCCTGTTGATGATCGTGCAAGTAATCGGAAAGAGCGTAAACGGAAACCACAACTGGATTAGTTTGGGATTTGTAGATGTTCAGCCCAGCGAAATTGCCAAGTTCCTCATGGTTTTATGGGCGGGTTTTATGCTGGCAAAGCAAGAACGATCTGGAGTTGATCACACAGAAGTGCTCAAGCAAATTGCGCCAGCATTCGCACTGTGCATTCTTTTAGTCATGCTCGGTAGTGATCTAGGTACTGCGTCAGTCTTTGCTTGTATTTTGGCTGGATTGCTATGGGTTTCTGGATTACGTCTTGGCATTTTCGGAGTTGGATTAAGTCTTGGCCTTGTTGGTTTAACCGCAGCGATTCTGACCTCGCCATATCGTGTTCAACGATTTATGGTTTTTCTCAATCCCTTTGCTGAAGATCAATACAAGTTGTACGGATGGCAACCTGCACACAGCTTGCTAGGTCTAGCTAGTGGTGGGCTATTTGGTGTTGGCTTAGGTGCCAGCCGTCAAAAGTGGGGCAATTTGGCTGAAGCCCACACAGACTTTATTTTTGCAGTTATTGGCGAAGAACTTGGTTTGTTCGGAACGATCGCAACTTTGTTACTTCTTAGTGTTTTGCTTTTTTCTATTTTCAAGTTAGCGCTACGTGCCCATGATCCAATGGTTCGCTATGTCGCATCTGGATTTGGTTGCTGGATTGCAATACAAACTATTTTAAATATTGGCTCAGCCATCAGTGTGCTGCCAGTTGTGGGTGTGACTTTGCCCTTAGTTTCCTATGGAGGTTCGGCTCTTATCGCCACCTATATGGGAATCGGCTTTGTGCTGGGCGCTGCTCGTAGAGACCCAGTAATCTATAAAGAATTACAAGAGACAGGTATTAAATGGCTACGGTAGTTCTGGCAGGTGGCGGTACGGCTGGCCATGTCGAACCCGCATTAGCTGTTGCGCGCCAATGGCAGGCCACTCATCCGGATGATCGCTTAATATTTCTTGGAACGTCAAGTGGCCTAGAAAATACTTTGGTGCCGGCGGCACAATTTGAACTGCATTTGATCCCGCGAGTTCGAATTTCCCGTAAACCATCTGCATCATGGCTAAACATTCCATTTGATTTACTCTCATCTGTCCGTGAATCTAAAAAAGTAATTGCTGATGCAGACGTTGTTATTGGTTTCGGGGGATATGTAAGTGCGCCGGCATACATCGCCGCCCAGATATCTGGAGTTCCCATTGTTATTCACGAGGCAAATGCAAAGCCTGGTTGGGCAAATCGGCTAGGTGCTGCATTTTCGGAGCACTTAGCTGTTGCACACCCTGTCGATTCTGGAAAGTTTGAAAGTGCACTTTTGGCTGGCCTGCCTTTGCGTTCAGATGTTGCTCAAGCCTTCAATGCTTCACAATCAGATTGGGTCACTGCACGTCGTGCCGCAAAGATTCGACTCGGTTTTGCAGCTGATGCGCCACTGATATTTATTATGGGCGGATCACAAGGTTCAGTAGCGATCAATAAGGTGATCCAATCGTCGGTCGATATGTTTAACCAACAGGGTTTGTCGGTTTTGCACTCAGTTGGAAAACTCAATGTGTTGCCACCGGCTAGTGGGGGATATAAACCCGTTGTCTACGTCGACGCCATGGCAGATGCGTATTTGGCCGCTGATTTGATTATCGGTCGTAGCGGCGCTGTTACCTGCAGCGAATTTAGAGCACTTGGTCGCTACGCTCTTTTCGTGCCTCTGCCAATCGGTAATGGTGAACAGTTCGTTAATGCCGCATCCCTTGTCGCAGAAAATCGGGCAGAGGTAATACACCAAAAGGAATTCACCGCTGATTTCTTAAAAGCACATATTGCTGGACTTCTGGCAAAGTCCACTCTTGCACCTATTTCAGGAAATGACGCAGATTTACATGCGGCCGAAAAAATTGTTGCACTGACAGAGTTTGCGATGAACTCATGAACCAAACATTGGCTTCATTAAAAGGCAAACGGATCCATTTCATAGGTATCGGTGGAGCAGGCATGAGCGGTTTAGCCCGCATCGCCTTGTCGCACGGAATCACGGTAAGTGGTTCAGATGCAAAAGATTCCTCAGTTGTTATCGCCCTATCTGCTTTAGGGGCAACAGTTGCTACTTCACACAATGCTGCGCATGTTGATGGTGCGGACCTTGTTGTGTATTCAACTGCGATTTCTGCAAGCAACCCTGAGCGAGCCCGTGCTGCTGAGTTAGCAATTCCCATTGTCACTCGCGCCGCAGCACTTGCAATTTTGATGTCTGAATCAAAAAGTGTTGCAGTTGCGGGAACACACGGAAAGACAACAACATCGTCAATGCTTGCAGTTGCCCTTCAGGCTTGTGCTGCTGATCCTTCTTTTGCAATTGGTGGAACAATTACCGCTTCTGGATCCAACGCCCACCGCGGTACTGGTGAAATCTTTGTGGCAGAGGCAGATGAGTCAGATGGTTCATTTATCGAATACCACCCCTTTGCCGCCATCGTTACAAATGTCGAACATGATCATGTGGATTTTTTTCCAACTCCAGAATCTGTCGCCCAAGCCTTTAGAGATTTTGCCGCAACCATCAAGTCTGAAGGTTTCCTTACCTATTGCGCCGATGATGCAGGTGCAGTGGCGTTAGCTGGCACAACAAAGAACGTGCCTTTGATTTCATACGGAGTATCTGAAGGCGCCGATCTTCATATTGACCAGATTGAATTAATGACAATGGGCTCTTCTGCTCGTGCAGTGTGGAATGGAAAGAGCGTTGGTCACATCGAACTTCAAGTTCCGGGGCATCACAATTTATTAAATGCGGCCGGCGTGCTTGCAACTGGATTAAAGCTTGGCTTCGGTGCACCTGAATTACTCACTGGTCTGGGCACATTTCGGGGTACCGGGCGTCGCTTTGAAGTTAAAGGAACGGTACATGGAGTCCGCGTCATAGATGATTACGGCCATCATCCAACAGAAATTCAAGTCACCTTAGAAGCGGCGCGAAGATATGCAGCAGACGGTCGTTTGATCGTAATTTTCCAACCACACCGATATTCACGAACTAAAGCCTTTGCCGCGGAATTTGCTTCAGTGCTTGATGCAGCAGATCGCGCAATCATCCTAGAAGTCTATGCAGCAAGTGAAAAGCCGATAGAAGGCGTCACATCAAAGTTGATCACGAGCAAAATGAAGAAGGGTGAGTACATCCCTAACTTTGTTGAAGTTACAGATTCAGTCATTGAGATGGCCGAACCTGGAGATGTGATCATGACGCTAGGTGCAGGTGATGTGAGTTCGCTTGCTCCAATCATCGTCGATGGTCTGAATCGTCGTTTTGCATAACTATGAATCGTCGGCTCGCACTTCTAATCTCTGCAGTTGTACTTGCGGTTGCAACATACATTCTTGGCTGGTCCACTCTTTTTACGGTTAGCTCAGTACATATCATTGGCTCAAAGACTCAGATAAGTACAGGAATCGTCACTGGACAAAAGTTGGCTCGCGTTGAGCCTCGCGCTGTTGCAGCACGGTTTGAAAATCTTGATTGGGTAGCCAGTGCAAAAGTTTCTAGAAACTGGATCAACGGTAAAGTCACAATTGATTTAATAGAACGAACGCCGATAGCGATTTACAACAACACAGTCATAGATTCGACTGGAAAGAGCTTTGTGCTTCGTGGCCCGGCTTCTTCGCCATTGGTCGAGATTCAGGCAGTTGATTTAACCGCGGCTATCAAGGCGGTCACCTTTTTCACCTTACTTCCAACAGATCTAAAGTCAACATTGACAGTTGTAAAAGTCCGCAGCTCCGGAGCTCTTGTCTTAGAAGTCGATAATGCCGGGAAGAATCTTGAAATCCGGTGGGGCAATGATGGCGATAATGAATTGAAATTAAAGGCCTATAAAGCACTTATTGCATTGCCAGAAAATGCAACAATAAAAAGAATCGATGTTTCTGCACCACATGCACCAATCGTTAAATAATTATTAAAATTACGACACGGTAAACACTTCATGTCGGTATTTGATAATCACCCGTATGCGCTTTAGGTTCGCCTTATCGAAAAGCGCTGAATTGTAAGCCTCAAGTTGAGGTTTATGGTTCATAAGGAGGAAATACCGTGGCTTCACCACAGAATTATTTAGCGGTCATCAAAGTTGTCGGCATTGGTGGCGGTGGAGTTAACGCAATTAATCGCATGATCGATGTTGGATTAAAAGGCGTCGAGTTCATTGCAATTAATACAGATGCACAACACTTGTTAATGAGTGATGCAGATGTGAAATTAGATATTGGTCGAAAGACAACTCGCGGACTTGGCGCAGGTATGGATCCAGATAAGG
>CAIXVA010000193.1 GCA_903922745.1 uncultured Actinomycetes bacterium | reverse complement strand
GAATGCGTTAAATGATGCGATTACAGATGCGATTGGTCGTAATCCTTCCGCAATCGCGATCACCGGAAAGCCTTTTATTTTTGCGGCCGGTGCAGATCTCTCGGCACTTTCATTCTTAACCGATCGCAGCCAATCTCTTGCAATAGGAAAGCTTGGACATGATGTATTCCGCCGCTTAGGGGAAACAAAGATTCCAACATTTGCATTCATTAATGGCTTGGCGTTAGGTGGTGGGCTAGAAGTTGGACTGCACTGCCATTACCGCACAGTTGCATCCACTGCACTGACTGGATTGCCTGAAGTATTTTTAGGTCTGGCACCAGGTTGGGGTGGCGCAACACTTCTTCCTAAATTGATCGGACCAGAACGCGCAGTTCAAGTAATCATGCTCAACGCTTTGAACAACAACACCATGATGAAGGCTAAGGATGCGCTAAAGCTTGGCGTTGTTGATGCGATGTTTGACCCTGCAGATTTCTTGGAGCGTTCGATTGGTTTTGCTGTTGGAGTTCTCAATGGCACAACAAAGATTGATCGCGCCGATTACAGCAACGATCCAGGGTGGGACACAGCTTTAGCCACAGGAAAAGCTGCGGCGTTAAAGAAGTATGGCGGCGCAACGATTGCATCTCCCATGAAAACACTTGAACTTATTTCTGCTGCAAAGAACAACACCTTAAGTCAAGGCTTTGATGCTGAGGAGCAGGTACTTTCAGATTTAACAATGTCTGATCCGCTTCGTTCTTCTTTATATGCATTTAACTTGATTCAAAAGAAGCGCAAGAAGGTTGAAGGTGCGCCAAAGCCAGCATTAGCTCGTAAGGTAACCAAGGTCGGCGTTGTTGGTGCAGGTTTGATGGCATCACAGTTAGCGCTATTAATGGTTCGTAACTTAAAGTGCCCAGTTGTTATGACAGATATCGATCAAGAACGCGCAGACAAAGGTGTTGCGTGGGTTAAAAATGAGTTGGCCAAGTTAGTTGAAAAGAAGCGCATGAGCGCTGAAGCAGCTGGCCGACTTGCTTTGTTGATCTCTGGATCTGCTGATCAATCAGTCTTTGCAGGGTGTGACTTCATCATTGAGGCAATCTTTGAAGAACTCTCATTAAAGCAGGATTTGTTTAAGAAGTTAGAAACTATTGTTTCTCCTGAATGTGTTTTGGCAACAAACACCTCTTCCCTATCGGTTGAACGCATGACTGAAGGCTTGAAAAATCCTGAGCGCGTTGTTGGCTTCCACTTCTTCAATCCAGTTGCGGTAATGCCTTTACTTGAAGTTGCCCGCACATCAACAACAGATGATGCAACTACGGCCACTGCCATTGCAGTTGGTAAAGAGCTCAAGAAGACCATGATTATCTGTAAAGATGCCCCTGGCTTTGTTGTTAACCGTTTGCTCACACGCTTTATGGGCGAAGTAACTGATGCGGTCGATGAGGGCACTTCTCCGGCTGTCGCAGATTCAGCGATGATGGAGATTGGTTTTCCAATGTCTCCATTCCAGTTGCTTGATCTTGTTGGTCCAGGTGTGGCATTGCACGTTTCAGAGACTCTGCACAAAAACCTTGGCCCTCGTTACCGAATCTCTCCAACTATGCAGCGCATGGTTAAAGAAGGTGTTCGATACTTCTACATTAAAAATGAGGACGGATCAATCGGTGCAAACCCTGCAGCAATGGCTCTTGTTGAAAAGGGAACAACTCCCTCGACAGCAGAACAAGTTCGCACGCGTGCGTTGAAGGCATTAGCTGAAGAGGCACGAGCAATGCTTGATGAGGGCGTTGTTTCAACACCAGCAGAGATCGATCTGTGCATGTTGATGGGTGCTGGCTGGCCAATGCATCTTGGAGGAATCTTGCCGTACCTAGATCGCGAAGGAATTAGCGAATCAGTTACAGGTAAGCGCTTCCACGAAAAGGGTGTTGCTTCTCTTCCTGCCTAACAGCTCTAACTTATT
>CAIXVA010000192.1 GCA_903922745.1 uncultured Actinomycetes bacterium | reverse complement strand
GTGTTGCAGCAGGATCTGCAGAAGCTGGATTACCAGATGCGGATGCAAGCACCTGACGGAAACGTAGCTCTGCGGTTTGTCCAACTAATTCAACAACGCGACGCCCGGTATCTCCAGGCACTGAAATAACAATCTGACGATTTGTGCCGCTACCTTGTGCCGCGACTTCAGATTCAGCAACACCCAATGAGTTAACTCGTTGACGAATAATCGACACAGCTTGATCGATTGATTCACTCGTTACCTTTCCTTCTTCACCAGGAGCAATACGAGGCTGCAAGGTCACAGAAGTTCCCCCGCGAAGATCTAGACCTAAGCGGATTGAGGTTGCCCCTTGAATGAAAACCAGGCTAGTCATGGCAATGAGCACCAAGCCTAGAATCGCTAAAGAACGGCCAGGGCGGGCAGCCGTCTTTACTGGTTTATTAGTTGTAGACATAAAGCGAGAGTCTAGGCGTCAGGTGCGGGTAAGTCGAAAAGCGTGGAGATTTCCGCAGGTGGTGTTCGTCCTATATGGCGCCATCCCTGGGCGGTAGCTACACGTCCCCGCGGAGTTCTGGCCATAAAGCCGTTTCTGACTAAGAAAGGCTCTGCGACAGATTCAACCGTTTCGATCTCTTCGCCAACAGCAATCGCCAATGTAGAAAGTCCCACAGGTCCCCCGTTAAATCTCTCAATCAGCGCCACCAAGACTCCGCGATCTAAACGATCTAGGCCCAATTCATCAACTTCATACATTTCCAGCGCGGATCTGGCATCGGCCAATGAGATGCGAGAGCTCCCTTGCACCTGACCATAGTCACGAACTCGGCGGAGTAAGCGATTAGCAATTCGAGGTGTGCCACGCGAACGACCCGCAACTTCGATGATCGCATCTTTATCGATAACTATTTTCAACAGTTCGGCGCTACGCGTAATCACATGCGCAATATCGTCTTCATTATAGAAATCCAGATGTGCGGTGAATCCAAATCGATCACGCAATGGACTTGGCAACAATCCTGCTCGAGTTGTTGCGCCAACTAAAGTGAAATGTGGAAGCTGAAGCGGAATCGCGGTAGCACCAGGACCTTTGCCCACAACTACATCAACACGAAAATCCTCCATCGCCAGATACAACAGTTCTTCAGCTGGTCGCGGAAGTCGATGAATTTCATCTAAAAATAAAATCTCGCCTTCTACCAGGGAAGACAGAATCGCTGCAAGATCACCAGCATGCGTTATTGCAGGACCGCTTGTGATTCGAATCGGCGCTTGCATCTCGCCCGCCAAAATAAGTGCAAGTGTTGTCTTTCCTAATCCTGGTGGACCAGATAATAAAATGTGATCAGCCGGAGAATTGCGATGACGCGCAGCCGTTAACAGAACATCAATTTGTTCACGAACTCGGTCTTGGCCGATAAAGTCTTGCAAGCTCTTGGGGCGAAGTGCGTGTTCAACGGCTGACTCATCGCCTTTGATTTGAGGTGTTACCAAACGGTCATCAGCCACGAGAGCTCTTTCCACTGGCAAGTGTTAGCTTTAATAATTCACTTAAATCCAGCTGTGCTGCATCAATTCCATCGCCTTGTAACGTTGAAACAACTTGCGAAATAGCTCCATCAGATTCTTTCGGCGAGAAACCAAGCGAAACCAGGGCGCTAGTTAATTGTTCGCGCCAGGCAGGTTGGTGCCTCTTGTATTGCTGGGCCGTTGAAAGATCGGTCAATTTACCTTTGAGCTCAAGAATTAATCGTTGAGCGCCCTTACGTCCGATACCTGGAACTTTTTCTATAGCTCCAATATCTTCCTGTGAAATCGCGCGAGCTAAATCTTCCGGTGTTAGTGCCCCCAAGATAGATAGAGCGACTTTTGGACCAATCCCAGAAACCGTTTGAACTAATTCGAATAAAGAGCGCGACTCATCGTTGATGAAACCAAAGAGCGTAAGTGAATCTTCACGAACTACCAGGGAAGTAAATAACTGAACCTGTGAACCCATCGTTACTTGAGCTGATGTCTGGGAATTAACTAGAACCGATACTCCGAAGCCACCGACTTCTACAATAATTCGATCGGATGCAATTGAACGGACTGTTCCGGTAAGTAATGAGATCATCGTGCACGCAGTTTTTTCAAACGTGATTGCTCGGCGGCTAAGGCTTGCGCAATCTTTGTATTGCCTCCACCGCGCCAAATATGGCAAATCGCAAGTGCTAACGCATCGGTTGCATCGACAGGTTTTGGGATTGTGTCTAAGTTGAGAATCTTTTGAACCATCAAAGCAACCTGTGCTTTATTTGCGCGACCGCTTCCGGTGACAGAAGCCTTCACTTCGGAGGGTGTGTGCATCATTACTGGTATTCCAGCTTTAGCAGCAAGAAGTAGGGCAATCCCAGCTGCTTGTCCTGTTCCCATAACTGTTCTGACATTGTGTTGGGAGAACACGCGTTCTACGGCAATTACATCTGGCTTCCAAAGATTTATCCACTCAGAAAGTTGTTGGTCTAAATCCAACAAACGTTGATCAAGAGCAGCTTCGGTCGGAGTAAGAATTACACCAACTCCGACTAAGGAAATAGCAGAACCAATCGCACCTTCGACTATGCCAACGCCACAGCGAGTAAGGCCT
>CAIXVA010000191.1 GCA_903922745.1 uncultured Actinomycetes bacterium | reverse complement strand
TCTTCGCAAAAAAGCTGCCCAAGATAAATTAAATGCTCCGGATGATGTTCTTGAATATATTGCGAGCAAGATTTCAACAAACATCCGCGAACTTGAAGGTGCGTTAATTCGTGTTACAGCTTTCGCATCCCTTAATCGCCAGAGTGTTGATTTATCGTTAGCGGAAATTGTTTTAAAGGATTTAATTCCTAATGAATCTAACCCGGAAATTACTGGCGCAACAATCATGGCTCAGACTGCGGCCTATTTCAGTCTGACAATTGATGATTTGTGCGGAACATCCCGTTCTCGAGTGTTGGTTAATGCTCGACAGATCGCGATGTATTTATGCCGAGAGCTCACAGAGCTTTCATTGCCGAAGATCGGCCAAACATTTGGTGGACGTGACCACACAACGGTTATGCACGCCGATAGAAAGATCCGTCAACTGATGGCTGAGCGCCGTTCGATCTATAACCAGGTCAACGAGCTCACCACCAGAATTAAGCAGCAAGCGAGATAAACCGCGGTTGATTTGGGCTATATGTCCGAATTGCCACTCTTTACCCCCAGTTGGGGACAAGTTGTGGATAACTGTGGAGAATTAGGGCAACACCGTGGATAACATCGGTGGATTAATTGGAGAGAGGGGTGTGATTGATATGAAGCAGAGTTATACCCACACTTTTCCACCAGTTATTCACACCTTATACAAAGCCAATCCCCGCACCGAACAGGGCTTTTATAACTTACCCACAGAATATCGCTCTAGTTACTACGACTACCTTTATATACATACATCCAGTTACGCGAATAACCTTTCCACACATACTTTAAATTATGAGAATCTCAAGAGTCGAGGACAGATATGAAATTTACAGTCGAGCAATCAGCGTTAGCCGATGGGGTTAACTGGGTTTCCCGCTCTCTATCAACTCGTCCAATTAAAACCGAACTACTTGGAATTGTTATTGATGCAACTGGCAACGAGGTCTTCTTGTCAGCATCAGATTTAGAAACAGCAAGTAAGGCACATTTCACAGCAGAGGTAAAAGAACCAGGCAAGGTTTTAGTACCAGGAAAACTATTAGCGGAAATTTCACGCTCTCTTCCAAATAAACCAATTACTTTTGTTTTAGACGGAACACGTGTTGCTGTAACTAGCGGCAGCGCAAAATTCACATTGCCAACACTGTCTGTTGATGAATATCCAAACCTGCCAGAACTTCCAGATTCAACAGGAACAGTTGCAAGTGACACCTTTGCAACAGCTGTTGCACAAGTTGCTATTGCTGCAGGCCGCGACGATTCACTACCAACACTTACCGGCGTGCACGTTGAGATTAACGAAGACACAGTTACTTTTGCAGCAACAGATCGCTACCGTTTAGCGGTTCGCGAAATTCAATGGGCACCAACTGCGCCAAACACTTCAACAACAGCGCTACTACGTGCACGCACAATTGCAGATGCCGCCAAATCACTCACCGGTTCTAAAGATGTTTCGCTTTCTTTTGCACCCAACACAAGTAATGACCGACTAGCTGGTTTTGCAGGCGATGGAAAAACAATGACCTCGCGCATGTTGGATGGAACATTCCCTCCATATCGTCATCTACTTCCACAAGAGGTAACAACAACTGCCCTTATTGAGGTTGCAACACTTCTAGATTCTGTTCGTCGTGTGGCACTTGTTACAGACAAGACAGTCCCACTACGTCTTGATTTTGCCAATAACACACTTTCTCTTGAAGCTGGTGCTGGCGAAGAAGCACAAGCAACTGAAGCCATTGAAATCTTATTAACAGGAGAGGCAATCTCAATTGCATTCAACCCAACATTTCTTGCAGATGGTTTAAATGCGGTTGGGACAAAGTTTGTTCAGATCTCATTTACTGGTTCCAACAAACCTGCGATCTTGATGGGTAAGAGCGATAAAGATGGCGCGGTCATTGAAAATTACCGCTACTTATTAATGCCAATGCGTTACGCGTCGTAACACCACATTTGTAGTAAGGGTTCCTAGTGCGTATTAACAAGTTGGCGCTGACCAACTTTCGTTCATATAACTCACTAGAGCTAGAACTTGAACCTGGTGTCATCACATTTATTGGTGATAATGGTTCTGGAAAAACAAATATCGCTGAATCGCTTATCTATCTAACTTTTCTTTCTTCCCATCGTGTTGCTAATAATGTGCCACTTATTTCACTAGGTAACCAACAAGCAATAATCCGCGCCGAGGTTCAACGAGATGATCGCACCTTACAAATTGATTTAGAGATCAACGCGACCAAAGCTAACCGCGCACGTATTAATGGCAACCCAACACGTAGTCAACGAGAATTGCTTGGCGCAATCCAAACTGTTTATTTTTCACCTGAAGATTTAGATCTTGTGCGCGGTGAACCAGGCAACCGCAGGGATTTTTTAGATCGCCTACTTATTACCCGAACCCCTCGTCTAGCAGGGGTTATTGCAGATTATGAGCGCGTGGTTAAACAACGCAACGCGCTACTAAAAACGAGAACATCTGCAGCAGCGCTTGTTCCATGGAATGAACAACTTATTAAATTAGGCGCCGAATTAACCGCTGAACGAATCGCATTGATAGATGCTCTAAATCCATGGGTTGCCAAGAACTACGCAAACCTTAATGAGGTTAAACCAGCATCTATTTCATATAAATGCAGCACTGAAGGTGTTACTAAAAACATTAATGACAACATAACAGTATTAACAGCACGTTTAGAGGAAGTCGCTTACCAAGAGATTGAACGTGGCGTGTCATTAATCGGCCCGCACCGTGATGATCTTTATTTACAAATTGGTGATTTTCCCGCCAAGGGATATGCAAGCCATGGTGAATCTTGGTCGATGGCCATTTCATTGCGTATTGGATCCTTTAATCTTTTGAAGTCTGAAGGCTCTTCCCCAATTCTTATTTTGGATGATGTTTTTGCTGAACTTGATACTTCGCGTCGTATTCAATTAATGTCTGCCACACAACTTGCAGAACAAACATTTATTACCGCAGCTGTTGAAAGCGATCTACCCGCAGAGTTGCTCACACAAAAGTTTTATGTGACACCAGGTGTTGTGAAGAAAGGAAAGAGTTAATGACAAAGCGCGACTTAGCTCTAGATCTTTTTAAATCATTTAAGACCGGTGTTACAAGAAAACCAAACAAACCAGCACCAACAATGCGAGTTGGACAACCAGGTGATCCTGAACTAATCGGTGGAGTGTTAAATGATTTGGTTTCAGATCGCGATTGGGATTCCGGATTAGCCGAAGGAAATCTTTTTGTTAACTGGAAAAAAATTGTTGGCGATGAAATTTCAGAACACGCACAACCAATTTCAATTTTAGAAAATGTATTAACAATTCAAAGCTCATCAACTGCTTGGGCCACACAACTACAGTTAATTTCAAATGATCTACTGGCGACAATCCAAAAAGATGCCACCGGGGTGCTTATTGAGCGCCTTGTGATCATCGGGCCTCAAACCCCCACCTGGAAGAAAGGGGTCCGCACCATCCGTAATGCTCGCGGCCCCCGTGACACATACAACTAAAGAAATAAGGCTAGAACTAGATCTAACCCACTAGATCCCCTCAACTCCAC
>CAIXVA010000190.1 GCA_903922745.1 uncultured Actinomycetes bacterium | reverse complement strand
GGCTGCCCAATCGCCTTTATTCACAAAACTCGTGACCCACGCATTCCTAATGAATCAATCACAGGCCGCGTAGTTGGTGATGTTGTTGGACAAACATGCGTAGTTATTGATGACATGATCGACACAGCAGGCACAATTACCAAGGCAGTAGATGCATTATTTGATGCAGGTGCTGCCGATGTAATCATCGCTGCAACTCACGCCGTATTTAGTGGACCAGCTGTTGATCGCTTGAAGAACAGCCGCGCATCTGAAGTTGTCATCACAAACACTCTGCCAATTACAGAGGATCAAAAATTTGATAATTTGACCGTGCTTTCAATTGCTCCACTTCTGGGCCGCGCAATCCGCGAAGTCTTTGAGGATGGATCAGTTACAAGCCTGTTTGACGGTCATTCCTAAGCCTGAATTTGCTTCATTGCTGGCCTAAAAGATACTGTTCGACCTGTTCCGGCGAGGGTAGCGAATAGCTTTCCGTGATCGACGGGTAAGGGATTTTTCTCCTGCTGGAACTTTGTGTACGCACCGAAGAACCAGGACTACTAGGAGATAAAAAATGGCAGAAGTAAAGATCGTCGGAACCACTCGTACAGAATTTGGTAAGGGCGCATCACGTCGTGCACGTCGCGATGGTTTAGTTCCTGCTGTTATCTACGGTCACGGAGAAAAGCCTCTACACATCACTCTTCCTGCAAAGGAACTTGGCGTTGCTCTTAAGCAGTCAAACGTTCTTCTGGACATCACAATTGATGGCAAGAATGAGTTAACACTTCCAAAGGTAATCGTTCGCGATTTCCTTAAGCAGATTCTTGAGCACGTGGACCTAGTGTTGGTTCGTCGCGGCGAGAAGGTTGTTGTTTCAGTTCCTGTTCACACAGTTGGTGAGCATGATCGTGACGGAATTCTTGAGCACGTAAACAACACAATCGATGTACGCGTTGACGCGTCATCTATCCCAAGCTTCCTAGAAGTAGACATTCAAGGTCTTACTTCAGGTTCTTCAAAGTACGCATCAGATGTTGTACTTCCAGCAGGTGTTGAACTCGAGTCTGATCCAAAGACAATCGTTGTTCACCTATCTGAGAAATCAACTGCAGTTGTAGAAGAAGTAGCAGCACCAGCAGCAACAGATGCTGCAGCACCTGCTGCAGATGCCGAGAAGAAGGACGCTTAACCCTTAGGCTTTGTTGTTATGACGTGGTTGGTAGTGGGACTGGGTAATCCAGGAGATCAATACGCTGCCACACGTCATAACATCGGCCAGATGGTGATTGATGAGTTAGCTCGTCGCCATTCACTCAAGTTTTCGTCACACAAATCCCGTACAGATATTGCCGCTTATAAATTAGAAGCTGGCGCTCATTCAATCATTCTCGCAAAATCTAAAAGCTACATGAATGAAACTGGCGGACCAGTTAAAGCACTGGCCAATTTCTATTCTGTTGAGCCAGAAAACATTATTGCTTTACATGATGAACTAGACATTCCATTTGCTGCTATTCGGACCAAGTTTGCTGGCGGGGATAATGGCCACAATGGTTTGAAATCAATGACATCTGCATTTGATGGTCCTGATTATTTCCGTGTTCGTTTAGGTATTGGCCGCCCAATGGGTCAGCAAGATCCAGCAGATTTTGTCTTAAAAGCATTCTCAAAGGTTGAACAAAAAGATCTAGGTGAGTTTATTGATCGTGGCGCAGATGTTGTCGAATCGTTGATAACAAAAGGTTTAGAAGCAACACAGTCTACCCACAACAGTTGAACTAATCAGCCAGTATTGCGAAGGCCTGCAGCAACACCATTGATTGTTAGCAACAGTGCACGGCGCAAAACAGGATCCGCTGATTCACCAGCATCACGAACACGCTTTAGCAGGTTAATTTGCAACAAATGAATCGGTGAAAGATAAGCATCACGAACCTGCAATGTTCTGGCCAAGATTTCCTGATCGCCAAGCAACGCTTTCTTATGTGTTAGTTTTAAGATCTCTTCTACAGTTAATTCAAACTCTGCTTGGATCTCATCTAAGAAGTGATGCAATTCAGCAGGAACAAGTGTTTCGACATAACGCTTTGCAAGAACTAAATCCGTCTTCGCAATTGTCATTTCCACGTTGCTAATAAATGTTGTGAAGAAATGCCACTCTTTAAGCATTTGTGCCAAAAGATCTGAGTGCCCAGCCTCGCGTGCAGCTTTTAGACCCGATCCCACGCCAAACCATCCAGGCACGATCTGACGTGATTGGGTCCAGCCAAATACCCAAGGAATCGCACGCAGTGAATCAAGACCACTTGCTGCATCTGGGCGACGTGAAGGGCGTGACCCTAAGAACAAATCACCAAGCTGTTCAACTGGTGTTGAGGCATAGAAGTAAGCAGGCAAATCTGGTTGATCAATTAATGATCGGTACTGCTTAAAGGATGCATCACTGAGCAGCTGCATGCAATCGCCCCACGCCTTTAACTCTGCTGGGCTTTGGCGAGGACCACGATTTAACACTGTTGCTTCTAATGATGCGGCCAAAGTTAATTCAACGTTTTCGCGAGCAAGTGATGGCAACGCGTACTTGTCACTAATTACTTCCCCTTGCTCTGTCATCTTGATCTGACCATCAACTGATC
>CAIXVA010000189.1 GCA_903922745.1 uncultured Actinomycetes bacterium | reverse complement strand
GCAGATTGTGGCAACTTATCTTTTGCAACATCTTTAACGTTTATCAAAACTTGAGGGAATCGCACCATAGTTGCAGCTAGTTCTTTCAAAGTCTTGCCGGTGCGAACAACTTCTTGTAACAACTGCAGTGCGGTAAGAATTCCGTCGCCTGTGTTTGCTAGATCACGCATGATCACGTGGCCTGATTGCTCGCCACCTAATGTGTAATCATTTGCAATCATGTTCTCTAAAACGTAGCGATCTCCGACTGGAGTTGTAACAACTGTGATGCCAGCATCTTTCATTGCATGCATAAATCCAAGATTACTCATTACGGTTCCAACAACTGTGTCACCCTTTAGAACGCCACGTGCCTTGAAGCCACGAGCCAAAATTGTCAAAATATGATCGCCATCGATTTCATTTCCAGCTGCATCAATTGCCAAGCAACGATCTGCATCCCCATCATGTGCGATACCAACATCGGCGCCCTCTTTAAGTACTGCAGCACGTAGCTGATGTAGATGGGTTGAACCACAATCATCATTAATGTTCCAGCCATCTGGCTGATTAAAGATTGCAATTACCTCTGCACCTGCTCGGCGATATGCCTCAGGTGCAACAAAAGATGATGCTCCATTTGCACAATCAACAACAATCTTTAATCCCTTTAAAGGGGTTTTAACAGATGCCAGTAGATGCTTTAAGTAGCGCTCTGTTGCGGTGTCGTCATTGATTGCACGACCAACATTTCGCCCTGTTGGACGCTCCCAATCTTCACCCATGCGGGCTTCGATACGAGCTTCGATTTCATCATCTAACTTGCCACCACCGCGAGCAAATAACTTAATTCCGTTATCGGGCATTGGGTTGTGGGATGCAGAAATCATTACGCCCAGATCTGCTTTTGATTCAGCAACTAAATGTGCGATTGCAGGTGTTGGTAATACGCCAACCCGATACACATTGATTCCAGCGCTGGTTAAACCAGCAACAACTGCTGCTTCTAGGAACTCTCCTGATGCGCGTGAATCTTGCCCAACAATTGCAGTTGGTCTGTGATCCTTATTTGATGAGCTTTCTACCAATATATGCGCAGCGGCAACAGAAACATCTAGAGCAAGTTCTGCGGTGAGATCACGATTGGCTAAGCCACGGATTCCATCGGTGCCAAAAAGCGCCAATTGAACTCCTTTGGTAAAAGTGAATTAACGCTTTGAGTATTGAGAACGCTTACGTGCCTTCTTAAGGCCGTACTTCTTGCGCTCAATAACACGTGCATCACGTGAAAGGAATCCAGCCTTCTTAAGTGCTGGACGGTTTGCTTCTTCATCAATTTGATTGAGTGAACGTGCAACACCTAAACGAAGTGCGCCAGCTTGACCTGAAACTCCACCACCGTTGATACGTGCGAAAACGTCGTACTGGTTTTCAGCACCAACTGTGCGGAATGGCTCAGAAACTAACTGCTGGTGAACCTTGTTTGGGAAATAATTTTCTAGTGTCTTACCGTTAACAACCCAACGACCTGTTCCTGGAACAAGACGAACACGTGCAACAGCTTCCTTACGACGACCTGTACCGCCACCTGGTGCCTTGATTGCTGGACGGTTAGTTGCTGGTGCAGGTGTTGATGAAGAGTATGAAGTAGGAGCTTCTTCGTTGTCGATTAATTCTAGGTTCTCTGACATTTACAGTTCCTTTACTTCACGATTTGTGAAACTTGATTGAATACATATGGCTTTGGTGCTTGTGCAGCATGTGGGTGTTCTGGACCTGCATACACCTTTAGCTTTGACGCGATCTGACGACCGAGTGAATTCTTTGGAAGCATTCCCTTGATTGCCTTTTCAACGGCGCGTGTTGGGTGCTTTTCAATAAGCTCGCCGTACACAGTAGAAGTTAAACCGCCTGGGAAACCTGAGTGATGGTGAGACCACTTCTGTGTTGCCTTGTTACCTGACAATGCAATCTTTTCTGCATTGATAACAACAACGAAGTCACCCATGTCCATGTGTGGCGCAAATGTTGGCTTGTGCTTTCCACGAAGTAGAACGGCAGCATGTGTTGCAAGACGGCCCAAGACCACATCTTGTGCATCGATGATGTGCCAGTTACGGACCGCATCACCAGCTTTTGGACTGTATGTACGCACGCTTTTGCCTACCTTCTTGTAGTGAACTTCTTTGATCTAGTTGTTGGACGGCGCCTTTGTCAGGCGCAGAGGAGTAAGGGTACCCGCGTCAGGCTCAGGGGTCAAAATGGCGCTTAAACCCACCTATTCATCTCCCTGGGCTTCGCGACGTGCCACAGTTTTTGCCGCCCGTTCTAACAGCTCGGAATCTGATGGGTAATCCACCTGTCGCAGGGTCAAACCACATGCCGGAAAGACCAAACTGTCAGAGATTCGCACTTTATTGGCCAAGGTCTCTGCGATCCATTCAGGACCAAAACGTCCATCTGCAACACAAACAACTGCACCTACCAAATTGCGAACCATTGAATAGCAAAAGGCATCTGCCACAACATCGCCAATTAAATAACCTTCAGAGTCCCTTACCCATTCAAACTTTTGCAGCTGGCGAATAGTTGTCGCACCTTCACGGAACTTGCAGTAGGCAGCAAAATCATGATCGCCCAGCAGTAGCGCGCTCGCCTGATTCATGGCGTCAATATCTAGTGGGCGATACCACGATGCAACATCAAAACGATGAAGTGGAGAAATAACCTGGTTGGCATCCAAAATCTTGTAGGTGTAATGACGACGCAACGCTGAAAAACGGGCGTGGAATGCAACAGGTGCAACAGAGATATTCATGATGCGAACATCGGTATCTAAGATGCGATTTAGTTTGTATCCCAGCTCTTCTAGATTAATTGTCTCTGGCACATCAACATGAATTACTTGACCAGTGGCATGGACTCCGGCATCTGTTCGGCCGGCAACGATTGAATCGATCTTTGATTGCGTAACTGTGCCAATAGCTTTTTCAACTACCTCTTGGACTGTTCTGCGATCTGGTTGCTTTCCCCAGCCAAAAAAGTTTGTACCGTCGTATGCAAGATCTACCCGCAAACGAAGAAACCCACTCTCAGGGTAGAGAGTGGGTTCCGTCATGAGAATAATTTCTAAGAAATAAAGACTTAGTTAGCTTTCTCTGTTACTAATTCAATTACTGCCATAGGTGCGTTGTC
>CAIXVA010000188.1 GCA_903922745.1 uncultured Actinomycetes bacterium | reverse complement strand
TACTCATCAATGATTTCACTGATGCGATCTAATGCTTGCTGATTAAGTGCTTCTGCATCAGCGAGGGCTTGATCTGAACAAAGGCGATCAATCGCGCGAACACCAGCCATTGCAAGGGGATTACCGTTGAATGTGCCGAAGTGCGCCATTTTTCCGTTGGTAACAAAATCCATGTACTTCTTTTTTCCACCAAATGCAGCTAAAGGAACTCCGCCACCAATTGATTTAGCAAGCGTAATTAGATCTGGCTCAACGCCTAGACGAACAGAGGCACCGTGCGCGCCAGCTGTCAGCCCTGTCTTTACCTCATCAAAGATAAGAATGACGTTGTACTCATCGCACAATTCGCGAACGCGTTCTAGATAGCCTTCATCGGGAAGAATAATTGCGAGGTTTTCTAGAACAGGCTCAACGATAAAGCAGGCAATCTTTGAAGCGTTCTTTTCAAACATCGCCTCAAGTGCAGGGATATTGTTGTAAGGAACAACGTAAATGTCTCCTGGAACTAAGTTGGAATCAATCACTGCTGTTGGCTCTTCAGGATCGCCAGCCTTATCTAAGGCAGGCTTACTTGAAACAACAAAAGGATCATAGCTACCGTGGTAACCGCCTTCTACTTTAAGGATTCCCATTTTATCTGATGCAGAACGTGCAACACGGACTGCATACATTGTTGATTCAGTGCCGCTATTCGTAAAGCGAACTTGATCAATTTTAAATCGCTTGCAAATCATTTCTGCAGCATCAGTTGAAGTTGGTGATGGTGTTACAAAAAGCATTCCTGTTGTTAATGAACTTTGAATTTCTTCAATAACAGTTGGGTTTAAGTGTCCTGCAAACATCGCACCAAATCCCATAGACAGATCCAAGAGCTGACGACCATCAACATCGGTCATGTATGCGCCCTTGGCTGAGACAATTGAGATTGGATATGGATCCCAATGTTGGAAGCTAGATGTAACACCTAAGGGCAAGGATTTAAATGAACGGCGGCTCTCTTCGGCGCTCTTGCCAGTATTTTTAGTAAATAGTTCCCATTCTTGCTTGAGAATAGCTTCGACCTTCTGCGGGTCTACTGGAACTGATGTTGTAGGGACGAATCTAAATGTTTGCTTGTGGTTAGTCTGAGTCAGCATTTGTAAAACTTGTACGGCAAAGGTTTCAGCTTTTGAAACTCGTTTGAGAAGTACTCTCCCGGTTCGTTTTAGTTAATTTCTTAACTAGCGGCAATTCTCTCACTCTTTAATTAAAAAGCAACCCCGTTAGACTGACGGCATGCGTAGAAGTCGGCCATTTTTAGCCTTTTTATTGGCTTTTTTGTCAATAAATGGGATTTCTTATGCATCCGACACAATTCCCTTGAGTTGCGCAAATAAGAGTAATTATGTCATTCGCATATCTAATGTAATAAAAGGGTGTGAAAAAACTGAAGTTTCATTAGGAGCGGGCGCAATTCCGCATTCATTAATCCGTCCAAACGAACTAGACAAACAACTCATCAATCGTTTTAAGGCTGCACAAGCTGCGGCAAAAAAAGATGGACAAACAATCTACATAGCATCTGGTTTTAGATCACTTGCTCGTCAGAAAACTTTGTTTGCACAAGCAGTTAAAAAATATGGAAGCGCAGCCGAGGCAAGCAAATGGGTTGCACCTCCTTTTGTTTCACATCATCCCTGGGGAGTTGCAATAGATGTTAATTATCCAGATGAACCAGTTGGTGCTGGCTGGTTAGAAGTAAATGGATCGAAGTTTGGTTTATGTCGTGTATTTGAAAATGAATGGTGGCATTTTGAACCAGTGATCGCACCTGGTTGGAAATGTCCGGCATTAGTTGCTGATGCAACTTTTAGTGTTGATTAACGAAGGAAGAGCGCGCGCAATCTGCGTGATGTGACAAATAGTCCTGCAGCAATCATTACAAGGAAGTATGCAATATGGACTAGAACTCCTGAAGTGAGATTGCCAAACCAGAACGCTCGAACCAATTCAATGCCATGCCACAACGGCAAAGCCATAATGATCTTTTCAACCCAATCTGGATAGACAGAGATTGGGTATAACGAACCGGAGAACAATGTCATTGGCAAAAGAATAATGTTAATAAAACCCATTTGTTGGT
>CAIXVA010000187.1 GCA_903922745.1 uncultured Actinomycetes bacterium | reverse complement strand
TGGTAATGGCCAAGGGCTGAACCGGTCGGACGTGACTGGATAAAAGTTAAGTTAACTTCGCGCTTAGCGAACTCAGTCAAGATATCCAGCAGCGCACCAGCGTGGTCAACTCCGATAAATACAGCTAATGAAGTGCGATCCCACCCTGTGTTCTTAGGAATTGCACCTGGTTTTGCTACAACAATAAATCGAGTAACTGCGCCAGGGTTATCGCCAATGTTGTCTGCAATAACTCTAAGACCATAATGCGCTGCTGCAACTGGTGCTGCGATCGCTGCATCAAATTCACCGCGCGAAATTGCTTCTGCTGCTGCTGCAGTTGATGCAGTAGAAATTAATTCAGCATCTGGGTAATTGGTGGCAACGTAGTTGCGGCACTGTGCTTCTGCATGTGGGTGTGTAGCAATTCGTAAAATCTCTTTTTCATCGCCTTTGATCATTAAAGCAAAGGAAACAGGCAATGTAACTTCGCCAACTATTGCTAGAGGTTCTCCAGTTGCAAGCTCATCAAGTGTGCGTGCAACAACACCTTCAACTGAGTTTTCAATAGGTACTAATGCAAAGTGGGCTTTACCAAGACGGACCGCATCTAATGCAGCAGTGACGTTGGCATAAGGCATAAGGCGATCATTGGAAGAAGTGATCTTTTTAAGAGCCGCCTCTGTAAATGTTCCCTTGGGACCGAGATAGGCGTATGTACTCACTTGCTAATTGTACCCGAGTACCGACCTTGCATATGACGGGGTATTTGTGATCAAGACATCAACACCGTTATCAGCGCAAAAGCGCATATCGTCGGCATCATCAACGGTCCATATGAAGAGATTGCGTGGGTCTTGATTCAAATGTGGCTTCTGTCTAAATGCTGTAATTCCTGGGCCAATTGATTGTGCTGATGTAAACCTTCTCATCGCAAATGAATATCTGTCATGAAGCAAAGCTACTGTTTTTTGCTGCGGATCTATTTTTCTAATATTTTCTAAAGCTAGCCAGGAAAATGACATTACGTGAATATCTGCAACTGGTTTTTCTTGGTGCAGCAATTGCATTACTTTCTTTTCTACCGCACTGCCCGATGGCACAGGGTGTTTAGTTTCAATAGCTAACTCTCTTTTGTTATCTCGAGCAAGCATCAATAAATCTTCTAAGACAATCGCTTGAGGGTAATGAGATTTGATTTCCTTAAAGGTTGAATCTGCAATACGCGCCGCATTGCCTGCAATCCGTTGCATATCTGCGTCATGCCATAAAACCAATTGGTTATCTTTACTTAAGCGAACATCACATTCAAAACCATCTGCGCCATCATCTATGGCGGCCTCATAAGCAGCCATTGTTAACTCAGGATGGGCCACCGAGGATCCGCGGTGTGCGTAGATCTTCATCTTTGAAGGTTACACCGTTAGGCTTACATCATGAGCGCGCACTTCTTTGAAACCTCTGCGCGTTCGGCTATTGGTTTAGTTCGCCAAGGAAATGAAGACTCTGCTTTTTCTTCTGCCCAGTTGATCGCAGTTGCTGACGGAATGGGTGGCCATGCCGCGGGCGAGGTTGCATCCCGAATTGCAGTGCAGGTATTACAAAAATTAGCACCGACGCTTACTGCCGAAGATATAGATGAAGATTCTGTAGAAGATTTATTAATGCATTCACTACACAGCATTGATGCAGAAATAGCTGCAGTTGCTGATGAAGAAATCGAAAAGCGCGGTATGGGCACAACCCTTACGGCCCTACTATTTCGTGACAATCGCATTGCTCTGTTACATGTTGGTGATTCACGCTGTTATCGCTTACGCGGAAACACGTTCGAACAACTCAGCAATGATCACACCGTTATTCAAGAATTACTTGATCAAGGTGCAATCTCGCAAGCAGAAGCTGCTGAGCATCCACAACGTTCGAT
>CAIXVA010000186.1 GCA_903922745.1 uncultured Actinomycetes bacterium | reverse complement strand
TTACAACCAAAACCGGGCCGTTGGATCCTTCGCGACCACTTAAAACATTAGTGGCTACTTTATTTGGAAGAATCTTTGAGACAACGGAGCACCCAGTTAGTAGCAAACAAACGGTGACACCAAGTATTAGTGCCCGCTTAGAGAACATCTGACTCGAATTCGTACGTAACTGGAAGTGGCGCAGTTCCTGCCAATCGGAACATCTTTACGATCAATTTGCTTCGAACCATTTGCGTACGAGTCACAGCATCCGTATGTAAAGCGATAGCAACTCTGATCTTGTCCGTTAGCGCGGAAAGCTCTGTTAACAGGGCGTTATCTGCAGCCGTTGCAAGATGCTGAGAATCTTCAAGCAACAGACCTAATGCACCCGATAATCCACTTTCTGCAGCAGATCTACTCTTTATATCCGCGTCGCGCGCTTGATAAGCAGCCCCTGTCAAAAGTAGCGATGATGCTGGGTCTGCAATATCGCTGTGTGCAATTTCCAAAGCGACTGCCGCTCTTTTCTGCAGCAGTACATCAAGATTTGCCCAACTAGTTTCTACCCGATGATGCAGACGATCTAAACGAGTAGCCAAAAAAGTTAGGTACCACAGTGATAGCAACAGCGCGAACACGATTAAAACCCAATTGGTGATCACTTGTCATCCTTTGCAAGAAAGCGGCTCCATGAACGAGTATCAGATGCTAGCTTCACTTTTTCGCTTCCTACTATCGACATTTCATACACTGAATAAATCTGTTCTGCAATTATTTCCCAATCAAAACTTTGCCCTCTAGTTTGACCCGCAGATGCAAGTTCAGATCTCTTTTTCTCATCACGCAAGAGATCGATGATTACCTTCGCTAGATCTGTCGAGTCTTCTGATTTAAAGAGTGCACCAAACTGCCCATGACCAAGCAAGTCGTCGAAAGCTGGAATATCACTAGCAACTACGCACGCTCCCCCTGCTAATGCTTCAGCCAAGATGATTCCAAATGACTCGCCACCAGTATTCGGTGCAACGTAAAGGGAAACCGAAGACATGAAATTGGCCTTATCTTCCTCTGAAATTTTCCCCAAGAAAGTAAAGCGATGTCGTAACTGCGGATCAATACTCTTTTCAACTTCAGTTGGGTCTCCGGGGCCTGCTACAAATACTTTTACATCTGGAGCAAATCGAGCGATTACCGGCAATGCCTCGAGTAAGACGCTTAATCCCTTGCGGGGTTCCTCAAAGCGTCCAATAAATCCAATTGTATTTCCTTGCCATTTTTCCTGAGGTTTTCCATTGTCATACCGGGAGGCATAAATTCCATTTGGGATTACAACTGCGTCTGTATCCAGATGATCCGTTAGGGTCAAACGAGCCGCTTCAGACACTGCAATCCGAGCTGATAATTTTTCTATCGCCGGCTCCAAAATTGGTCCGATCGCGAAAATAATCTTCTGTCTTTTTGCCGCTGCATGAAAGGTTCCAACCATTGGTCCATCTGCTGCCCAACACGCAAGTAATGAAATTGAAGGAATGGCAGGTTCATGTAAATGAAGTAAGTCGAACTCACCATTTGAAATCCATTGTCGAACTCGCGAAAAAGCTACGGGGCCAAATAAAACGCGAGCAACTGCTCCGTTATACGGGATCGAAATCGGCTTACCAGCGTTAACAACATAATGAGGCAACTTCTCTTCATCTATTGCAGGGGCTAGAACAGAAACTTGATGTCCCGCAGCAATTAAGAACTCTGCTAAATCGCGGATATGGTTTTGAACTCCACCTGGTGTATCCCAGCTGTATGGACACACGATTCCAATCTTTAAAGAGCGCGAGAGCATCAAGCACGCTCCACGAAATCGCCGTCAGTCCAAATACGTTGCAGCATGTGCCAATCCTCGGGATGTTCTGAAATACCCTCTTCGAAATGCTTCGCAGTCATTTGAACAATTTCAGAGACTTTCTCTGCATCACTTCCTGCACTGGGAAGAATGATTAATTTAAAATCAATATGAATTCCAGCATCTGTGTACGAAACGAAAGCTGTGATCAATGGGGCGTCAGTTTTCAATGCAAGCAGAGCTGGTCCTGCAGGCATTCGGGATGGTCCACCGAAGAAATCAACATTAATTCCGGTCCGAGATAAATCGCGGTCAGCGACCAAGGCAACAAGGGCTCCTTGTCGCAATCGTTGTGCCAATGTTCCTATGACTCTTCCATCTAATGGCAAAACTTCCATTCCCATGGCTTGCCGATATTGCAGGAATTTAAGGAAAAGTTTTTCAGGTTTTAAACGTTCTGCAACCGTTACTAAGTGAACGCCCTGTGCGCAAAAGTAGGCACCAGCATGGTCCCAATTACCAGCGTGTGGCAAAGAAACTATTACTCCAGTTTTCGCGGCAATCGCGTCGAATAGAAGATGCTCATTTGTAACGGTGACAGTTTCCCGAACTCGCTCTGCAGACCAATCTGGAAATCTAAAAGTGTCACACCAGTAACGCATATACGAACGCATCGCATTAAATACTAATAAATCTAAATCAAGGGATGTGACGTCCGGCTTAGTCCGACGTAAATTTGAACGCAATCGAGAAACATTTTTTCCGTTGCGCTTAGTCAAATGATCGGCGACCCAATACGCCAGTTGGTAAGCGATCTTCTCTGGCAACCATCGAACAATTCGCCATCCGGCAAAGTATGCATACGCAGCAAGATTGTCTTTCACTTACATGGCTCGCTTAACTATCAACATTCTTTGAATAACTGTATACGTACCAAGAACAGCCAATAACCACATTCCAAAAGACAAGGTATATGGAACACCTAATCCTTCAAAACCGATCGCTGCAAGAGAAATGATTAAGCGCTCAGTTCGCTCTGCGATTCCACCAGAGCATTCAATATTGAAACTTTCCGCCTTTGCTCTTATGTATGGCACTAACATTCCAGTGACCAGCGTGACCAAAACTATGGTTGCAAGTTGATCCTGCTTATTGATCAGATAAACACAAACTCCGATAAGTATTGCTGAATCAGTAATTCGATCGATCGTGGAGTCAAGGAATCCTCCCCACTTGCTTGAACCTTTCTGCGAAATGCGAGCCATGGTGCCATCAAACAAATCACTGAGCGCCATGATACAAATTATTAGAGTGCCTTTAAAGAAATCGCCCTTGGGATAGAAATACAACGCTGAAGCAACCACGGCTATAGCCCCAGTCCATGTAACCGCATTTGGAGTAATTCCTAGGCGCAAGGCGGCTGAAGCCACCGGCGTAATGGCTCGGGTGACAGCTGGTTTCAAACGTGCACTTAACATCAAGGACCATCGTAGGCTGAGCCAGTGCAATCTCAAATCAACGACCTGCGAATCCATGTCTACGGACACATAAGCGCTGACCCCACTCAGGTGGCCTCTACTTTCAACGCTCAGTTTTCAGAGATCGCAATACCCGAATCAGACCTTGCAATCTTTGCCCTTGATCCATCTGCGGGTATTGATCAAGTGACCATTGATCTGTGGCAATCGTTAGATGAATATCAGGTACCACGACTTGTAGTCGTCACACATCTTGAAAAACTTGAAGCGGATTTTGACGACGCCGTAATGATTGCCACCCGAGTCTTTGATCAGATGATTACTCCCTACCTAGTTCTACACGATGAAGCCGGACTTCCCGCAGCCCTTATTTCTTTGTCTGATTTACAAATAATTGACTATTCAACAAATCCAAAAAACATAAAGAGTAGCGAAGAAGAACATCAAACATTGGTTCAAGAATTTCGGGATGAGTATTTGGAACTACTTGCTGATTCTGGTGAAAACGCATTCGAAGCTGGATTACTTTTCCCAGCAATACCTTTGTGGATCGAACGCGGAATCGGCGTAGATATTGTTGAAGGTTTTATTAAACAATTAGTTGTGTAACTACCAAGCCGCTGCTATTTCAGCGCGGGTCACAGTTAATAATTGTGGGAGCACTTTTGTCTTTCCAATTATCGGCATAAAGTTTGCATCCCCTGCCCAGCGTGGAACGACATGCTGATGAATATGTTCGGCAACACCAGCACCTGAAATAGTTCCTTGGTTCATTCCTAAGTTGAAACCCTCTGGATTTGAAACTGTACGAATAGTTTTCATGGCATGAGCAGTTAACTGACTAATCTCATTCCGCTCTTCATCAGATAGATCAGTTAGGTCTGGGACATGCCGGTATGCACAAATTAAAAGGTGACCTGGGTTGTATGGATAGAGATTCATAACAACATAGGCGGTCGTGCCACGATGAACGATTAATCCCTCTTCATCCGACAATGTTGGGATTCTGCAAAACGGGCAGGCAACATCATTACCTTCTAAAGGGCGATTTTCACCACGTAAATACTCCAAGCGATGCGGGGCCCAGAGCCGTTGCCAGCCATCTGGCATTCCCGCACCATCAATTGAATTACTCACCGCTTAAACCTGAGTACGTTCCTGAACTACCTTTTTGATTTCGGCAATCGCATCTTTGATTGGGATGCCATTCTTCTGCTCGCCATTTCGGTAGCGGAAAGAAACTGCCCCAGCCTTTTGATCCTCTTCACCGGCAATTACCATGAAGGGAATCTTTTGCATTTGAGCGTTGCGAACCTTCTTTTGCATTCGATCATCAGATGAATCAAGTTCTGCGCGAATTCCAGCCTTTCTCATCTGCTGGATAACATCACCTAAGTAATCACCGAATGTGTCAGCAACTGGAATACCAATTGCTTGAACAGGTGCAAGCCATGGTGGGAACGCTCCGCTGTAGTGCTCAGTCAAAACACCAAAGAAACGTTCGATTGATCCAAACAAAGCTCTGTGAATCATCACAGGTCGCTGGCGTGTTCCATCAGTTGCTGAATATTCCAATTCAAAACGTTGCGGTAGTTGGAAATCAACTTGAATTGTAGACATCTGCCATGTTCGACCGATTGCATCCTTTGCCTGCACCGAAATCTTTGGACCATAGAACGCGGCGCCACCTTCATCCAAAACAAGTTCTAGATTTTGAGCTGTTGCTGCTTTGCGCAGAGCCTCTGTTGCTTCAGCCCAATCTGCGTCTTCTCCAACGAACTTTTCAGGATTCTTTGTGGAAAGTTCTAGGTAGAAATCATTTAAACCATAATCACGCAAAAGATTAAGGACGAATGTCAACAAGGAGTCTAATTCGCCAACCATCTGCTCTTTTGTGCAATAAATATGCGCATCATCTTGAGTAAATCCACGTGCACGAGTGATGCCGTGTAGAACACCTGACTTTTCATAGCGATAGACAGTTCCGAACTCGAATAAACGCAATGGAAGCTCGCGATATGAGCGACCACGAGATCTATAAATGAGATTGTGGAAAGGGCAGTTCATAGGCTTCATGTAGTACTGCTGCCCAGCACGCTTAACCGATCCGTCTTCGTTGTATTCCTCATCCAAAATCATTGGTGGGTACATTCCATCGGCGTACCATTGCAAGTGGCCCGATGTTTCAAATAATGCTGCTTTAGTTAAATGGGGTGAGTACACAAACTCGTAACCCTCTTCTTCATGACGAATACGTGAATAATCCTCCATGGCGCGACGCACAATTCCACCCTTTCG
>CAIXVA010000185.1 GCA_903922745.1 uncultured Actinomycetes bacterium | reverse complement strand
TGGTCGGTCATCAACTGCATCTAATAACTCTGCGAGCGCTGTTGGGGCAGGTGCGCAATCATCATGGATTAACCAAATCCATTCGTGCTCAATGGCTTTTGGTAATTTATCAACTGCAAGTGAAACAGCTTGCCCAAATCCAGTTTCGCGGTCGGTAGAAAAATATGGAATGCGAGCTGATTTTAATAATTTAGTAGATGCATCTTCTGAACCTGTATCAACCGCAGTTATTAAATCAATCGGACGCGATTGCGAAGTAAGTGCTGCAACAACTTCGGGTAACCACAGTGCTCCATTGTGAGAAACAAGAACTGCGGTTACGCGATGCTTATCTACATCGGCTAGGGAAGCCATGAGTACATCTCGCTATCTCCTAAGAGATGCAAGAACCTTAAGCAGTGCGACGCTTTAGGCGACGGCGTTCGCGCTCTGATAATCCGCCCCAAATTCCGAAGCGTTCATCGTGTGCAAGTGCGTATTCCAAACATTCTGCGCGAACATCGCATGAAAGACATACGCGCTTTGCTTCGCGAGTGGAGCCGCCTTTTTCTGGGAAGAATGCCTCTGGGTCAGTCTGAGCGCATAGTGCGCGCTCCTGCCAAGAGAGTTCCATATTTTCGCCTGATGCGAGTGTGACTGTTGGGCCTGACGTGGGGATTGGGGAGTTCTGGGCTGCGGGTTGAATCGGCATAGTGTCGATGCTCCATTAGCTAGATCTTGTCTCATCCCTCGTGGAAAAGACGTTCTTAAGAGTGAATTACACGCTTGTAACTCGCTCATGTCAAGCCCAGATTTGGTCAATGGTCTGACCGTTTACGCGTAAATCCTTAAGGAATTGAAAGAATTTCGCTATTTGTTACAAAAGATGAGGTTATTTTCGCCTCATTGCCTACATGGGAGCCAGCTGCGACGAATGAATTAGTAATTGATGCATTCGACCCAATGACAGATCCGGCTTCAACAATAGAGCCGTCAATAACCGCCCCTGCCCCAACCAATGATTTAACGCCTATGCAGCTGCCGCCAGTAATCACAGCTGTGGGATCAATTGTTGATCCAGGCATAGCTATGAATTCACCACTTCGCTTAACGATATCAATCGACGCCTTCAACAATGCGCGCGGAGTTCCAATATCTAACCAATACGCTTTTTCTACGTACCCAAAAACCTTGGCTCCACTTTCAACTAACTGCGGAAATGTTTCACGCTCTACCGAAACCACGGTGTCCAGCGGAATTGTTGAAATAACACGTGGGTTAAATACATAGCATCCAGCATTGATTTGATTAGTTACTGGATCTTCCATTTTTTCTAAAAATGCGGTAACTCGGCCGTCGCTATCGGTAGGAACACAGCCAAATGCTCGTGCGTCTTCTACTTGGGTTAAATGTAAAGTCACATCGGCATCATGTGATTCGTGTTGGCGAATTTGTTCGGCCAAATTATGAGAGCTCAAAACATCGCCATTTAAGATGACAACTGAATCATTGCTATCAAGCAATTTGGCCGCATTACGTATTGCACCACCTGTTCCAAGGGGTTGCTCTTCAACTGCATACTTAATTTTCATTCCCCACTTTGAGCCATCGCCAAAGTAAGGAATAAATACTTCAGACAGATAAGAGGTCGCTAAAACTATTTCGGTGATCCCTGCTGACTTTGCCATCGCAAGTTGATGTTCTGTTACAGGCACGCCAGCCACAGTAAGCATTGGCTTTGGAGTGTTTTTAGTTAACGGCATTAATCGTGTTCCGAAGCCACCAACTAATAAAATCGCTACAGCCATTGATTAAGCCTTAATACGTTGAACAGCATCAGCAATTTGAGCATCTGTCGCTGTCATTGCAATACGTATATGGCGCGCACCGTGGCTGCCATAGAAGGAACCAGGTGTTGCCAAGATCCCGCGATTTGCGAGCCATGAAACACTTTCCCAGGCATCTTCATTTCGGGTGCACCATAAATACAAACCTGCATTACTAAACTCAACTGTAAATCCCGCTGCTTCTAGGGCAGGACGTAATGCATCTTTGCGTGCGTTATAACGAGCACGCTGTTCAGCAACATGTTCGTCATCTGAAAGTGCAACTGTCATTGCTTTCTGCACAGGCAGTGGCACCATCATTCCGCCATGCTTTCGAATTTCGCGAATTCTGGCGATTAACTCTGAATCGCCAATCATGAACGCTGCTCGATAACCAGCCATTGATGAGCGCTTTGAAAGCGAGTGAACAGCTAAAATATTTGTGTTGTCTCCCCCGGTGTGTGAAAGAACAGAAACAGGTTGCGCCGATTGAGCAAACTCTAAGTAACACTCATCAGAAACTAACAAGGCGTTATGTGTGCGCGACCAATCGATGCAAGCTTTGATTTCAGCATCACTGTGTACTCGACCAGTTGGATTTGACGGAGAGTTCAACCAGGCTAAATCAGCCGTTGGCCAACTCTTTGCATCAATTGCAACAGTGACTGATTCAGCTCCTGCTAGTACTGCGCCTACGTGATACGTCGGATAAGCAATTTCAGGAATTAATACTTTTTTTGATTCTAAAATTGTTGGCAGCCATGCGACTAGCTCTTTAGAGCCGATCAAAGGCAGAACATCGAAATCTCCGGTTGCACCTAAACGTTCGATTGCCCACTTCTTAATTGCAGCTCGAAGTTCTGGAGTTCCTGCAGTTACGGGATAACTTGGAGAGTTTGCTGCATCGCGAAATACCTGCTGAATAAATTCTGGAGTCGGATCAACCGGAGTTCCTTGAGAAAGATCAATGATTCCCTGCGGATGGGATCTAGCTGTATCTCCATATGGTGCGAGTGCATCCCAGGGAAAATCTGGGAGCTGGCCGCGCAATGCTTACTCGCTCTTTGGTGGAAGCGCAGAAACAGAAGGGTGGTCTGTACCGGTTGGGCCAACCTTGCTTGCACCGCCTGGCGAACCAATTTCAATGAAGAATTCGGTGTTCGCCTTGCTGAAATCTTTCCACTGCCCTGGGACATCGTCTTCGTAATAAATAGCTTCGACCGGACACACTGGCTCGCAGGCACCGCAGTCAACGCACTCGTCAGGCTGGATGTACAGCATGCGTCCGCCTTCGTAGATGCAGTCGACAGGGCATTCTTCGATGCAGGATTTATCTTTTACATCGATGCACGGTTCGGCGATCACATAGGTCACGGGCTGCCTCCAAAAAAACTAGCGAGTTGGTTACCGGCAAATCTTAACTCCTACAGTGGCCGATGCGCGATATTTGCCGACTCGGTTTATCGTTCTGTTATGTCAACAGAGCTCGAAGCCACCTTTGCTGGACTTATCGGCAAAAGGGTCAGCATTCGACTTCATGATCCAGAAGGTGGGTTTAGAGACATTCTTGGCCATCTGGAAACTGTCCATTCTTTGAGAAATCGTCATGGCAAGTTAATTGCGTTCTCCCATGAATCAATTTTTATTTGGCGCGAGGTGATTGAGCGCTCATGAAGATATATGACACTAAATCGCGTGAACTTCAGCAAGTCGGAACAACTCATGGCGTTTTGAATATGTATTGCTGTGGACCAACCGTTTATCGCGATGCACATGTTGGCAATCTGCGAACCTTTTTACTCTCTGACTTGATTGCTCGTATCGCAACATTAGAAGGCATGACAGTAAATGCTGTTGAAAACATTACCGACGTCGGTCATATGTCAGAAGATTTTGTTGAACATGACAAGATGCTTCAGCAAGCCTCATTAGAAAAGATTGATCCATTTGAGATAGCTCGAAAATATGAAGAAAGGTTTCACGCAGATCTTTCACGATTAAACATAATTCCTGCTAATCACTACCCGCGGGCAAGCGAGAGTATTCAATTAATGCAGGATTTAATTCAGAAACTCATTGACTCTGGTTTTGCATACGTTGGTGACGATGGCTCTGTTTATTTTGAAGCTCAGAAATTCTTGGGTTACGGTGCGATCAGCGGAAACAAACTTGATTCACTAAAGCCAGGTCATCGATATGAGTATCACAACGATGGAGCGAAAAGATTTCATGCGGATTGGGCGCTTTGGAAATCCGCTGGCGATAGAACTGAAATGGTGTGGGAATCTCCTTGGGGAACAGGATTTCCTGGTTGGCACATCGAATGTTCGGCGATGTCTTTAGATTTACTACAAGGCCATGTTGATGTACATGTAGGTGGAATTGATCTGCGCTTTCCGCACCACGAAAATGAACGCGCACAATCAAATGCGGTAATCGGTAAAGAAGCGGTTGATTTATGGGTTCATGGTGAGCATCTGCTCTTTGAGGGTAGAAAAATGTCGAAGAGCTCGGGAAATGTTGTTTTGGTTGAAGACCTTATTTCAAGGGGAATAGATCCACTCGCCTTACGTCTTTGCTTCCTTGAAAACCGATATCGATCACAAATGGATTTAACCTGGGATTCATTACAGGCTGCTAATGAAACTTTGGCACGTTGGCGAACAAAAATGTCTACATGGGGAAGTTCCCCTGAAATCACCGTTGACACGGAAATTGAAGCAGCATTTGGTAACGATCTAGATACGCCAAAGGCAATCATTCGTTTACGTGAAATTGAAAAGAGTGCTCTTGATAATAAACGCGAGTTATTCATGTATGCCGATCGAGTGCTTGGGTTAGATCTCGATCGCCCCGATGTGGCCCGCACATTGACGGATCAGATGCAGAAAATTCTTGACGAGCGCACGAAGGCACGAAGTGAAAAGCGCTGGGCAGATAGTGATGCCTTGAGAGTTCAATTAGAAGATCTTGGATTGCACATTAAAGATACTGCTGAAGGGCAAAGCTGGTCTTAAAGTGGGCTCAAGATCGCAATTACAACTGCGATAAATCCAAAGTTTATTAAAGAAACTCCCGTTGAGTCTCCCTGAATTAAATACTCTTCATTGATTCCAGGAAACCCTGCACGTAAAACAACAAAGCCCCACCCAACTGCAGCCGTGAATCTATAAATTCGTTTTCCCCAGAAGCGCCCTGCTACCCAAATTCCAAGGGATGTGGCTGCAATCGAAAACACTAAGCCAACGGGTGGGTAGAGGCTGTAAATAAAGACAGAGCTTGCACCAAGTGCTAATCCTAAAAGCAGGGAAAATAAATAACGCATTACAGAACTACACCTGAGGTTAAATCAATTTCTCGGCCCATGGAATCAAATGGTGCACTCTTTGTGCCCTTCACGAGGGTGTAGTACTCATCCCCCCAAATCTGCATTCCAAGATTATTCGAGAGTGCGAAGAATGGGCCATCTAATGCGATTTGAGTTTCATGAGCTTTCATCGCTGCCATCTTTAAATCAACATAGGCAGCGCCATCAATCAGGGTGGTTACAAACTCATCATCTTTGGCAAACGGAATGTCGTCGATACTTTCAGCACCGAAGAAATCTGATCCAATTTCCTTCATTTTTTCCATACCCTGGGCAATAACCGATTTAGGGATTGTGTTCCAATAAATCTTTTGAATCTGCCATGTTGATAATTCAGAAGCGCGCATTGCAACTCTGTGTGCCTGAATATGATCAGGGTGACCGTATCCACCAAATTCATCATAAGTAATCAAAATGTGTGGTCTGACTTCTTCAATTATTTCTACAAGTATTTTTGCAGCAGTATCCAGATCTGCCTGCCAAAAAACATCTGGACGATTATTTGGTTCCGTTCCCATCATTCCGCTATCTCGAAATTTAGTAGCGGGTGCTCCAAGAAATCGGTAATCTGAAATTCCAAGTGCTTTCATGGCACGTGCAAGTTCTGTTTCGCGATGAGCTCCCAACAAATCTTGTTCAGTACTCGCAAGATGTGAGAGCCCCGGAACTAAAACTTCGCCCTCTTCGCCTCGCGTACAGGTCACAAGGGTTACTTGAGCCCCACGATCGGCATAAAGAGCCATTGTTGCTCCATTGTTGATGGTTTCATCATCAGGATGTGCATGTACGAGCAGGATTCGAATACCTTCATATGGGCGGTTCATGATTGGTAATTCTGCCGTACGATTACTCCAATGAGTAACGTAGACACAACCAACAAGGCGCGCTTGCCTCGCGATGAGCGCCGAGCATTGTTGCTTTCAGCAGCTCTAGAAGTTTTCACCGCTGCTGGCTACCACTCTGCTGCAATGGATGAAATTGCAGATCGTGCCAATGTCTCAAAGCCAGTTTTGTACCAGCACTTTCCATCAAAACTCGAGCTCTACTTGGCGGTTTTAGATCTTCATATCGATTCCTTGGTTTTTGAAATTCAAAAGGCAATTGCATCGACTCCAGATAATAAGGATCGAGTTCATGCAACGGTTGATGCTTACTTTGCATTCATCGAAAAAGAAGGCGAAGCATTTCGCCTGCTCTTTGAAAGCGATATGAGCGTTGAGCCACAAGTTCGCGAACGTCTTAATCGAATGACTTATGACTGTGCAGCTGCAGCAAGTGCTGTGATTGCAATTGATACTGGCCTACCAAAAGAGGCATCAATGCTTTTGGGTGTTGGAATGATTGGTTATGCGCAAGTAACTGCTCGTCACTGGCTCGAACGAGATAGCAAGTTGAGTCGACAAGAGGCTGTGGAGCTAGTTCACAACCTTATGTGGCGAGGCATTTCCGGTTTCCCGCGCAATTAATCCCGATAGGAACACATTTATATGTCACCAACATTTGCCGAACTGCCCCTGCGCAGCCAAACAATTGAAGCTCTTCATGCCCATGGCTTCTTGACGCCCTTTGCAATTCAAGAAATGGTTTTGCCAATCGCACTTGCTGATGGCGATGTAATCGGACAAGCAAAAACAGGTACCGGTAAGACTCTTGCATTTGGTATTCCTGTCATCGAACGAGTGATTGCACCTAACGATCCCGAGTGGGCAGAGTTTGCAAACAAAGGAATGCCACAGGTTTTAATTGTTGTTCCTACCCGCGAACTTTGTACTCAAGTAACACGCGACATTGAAGAACTTGCTTCCAACCGAGGAATTCGCACACTTGCTGTTTATGGTGGACGTGCATTTGAGCCACAAATTGAAGCGCTTCACGCTGGTGTTGAGATTGTTGTGGGTACTCCCGGCCGACTTCTCGATTTATCTCGTCAAGGACAGCTAAAACTCAAAGAGGTATCCCGTTTAGTTCTAGACGAAGCCGACGAAATGTTAGATCTTGGCTTCTTGCCAGATGTTGAAAAAATTCTTTCAAGCACGCCTAATCGCACCCAAACTATGTTGTTTTCAGCAACTATGCCCGGAGACATCATTGCTCTTGCTCGCCGATTTATGAATCAACCAATTCATATTCGCACGCAAGACAGCGAAGATGAAGGCGCTGTAGTGACTCGGATTAAGCAACATGTATTGCGCGCACATGCGATGGATAAAATTGAAATGCTTGCGCGTATCTTGCAGGCCGATGGCCGTGGTCCAACAATGGTTTTCTGTCGCACCAAGCGCACCGCACAAAAGACAGCTGAAGATTTGATGGAGCGTGGCTTTAAAGCAGCGCCAATCCATGGTGATCTAGGTCAAAGTGCACGCGAAAAAGCATTAAGTGATTTCAAGGCAGGGAAATCAGATGTATTAGTTGCTACAGATGTTGCAGCTCGCGGTATTGATATTGATGGAATTACACACGTTATCAACTACCAATGTCCAGAAGATGAAAAAACATATGTGCACCGAATTGGCCGTACTGCTCGCGCGGGTGCTCACGGTATTGCAGTGACTTTTGTTGATTGGGATGAGCTTGCTCGTTGGAAGATGATTAACCAGACTCTCGAGCTTGGTCTTGCAGAACCTGAAGAGACATACTCATCCTCAGAACATTTGTATCAAACTCTTAATATTCCAGCTGGTTCAACGGGTCGGCTTGTTAAAGCAAAGCCGGTAGCCAAAGTTGAATCTAAAGAGTCTCGCGCACCTCGCGCCAAGCAAGAGGTTCCAAAGGTTCGTACTGAGCGCACGCGCACTCGAACAAAGAAGTTTACAGAGGGCTAAGCAGCAACAAAAATACGGATTGCATTAACAAGCATCTGCACCGCAATAGCTGCAAGCAATAAACCTGCAATACGAGCTACCAGGGTTACGCCAGACTCTTTGATGACATTTAAAATCGTTGTCGAAGCCATTAGCACTGCAGCAATTGCAATGTGAACAGCTATGACCGCTGCTACTAAACCAAGTGCCATGGTTGTCGTGTTCGCCTGCTGGACGAAAATCATTGTCGCAACGATTGCACCTGGACCTGCCAATATTGGAGTGCCCAGAGGAACAAGCGCGACATTGGAATCTCCATCATCGCCATGATTTTTAGCATTTCCTGTCAAAAGTTCTAACGCAACTAACAAAAGCAATAATGCTCCTGCTGCTTGTAACGCCTCCATTGAAATATTCAGATAGCTCAAAATAAAACGTCCAAATAATGCAAAAATTGAAATAACTAGCAGCGAGACTCCAGCTGCTTGTACAGCCAAGATTCGTCGCACACGAGGAGATTTATCGGCGACTAAACCCAAGAAAATTGGGGTTGCCCCAGGGGGATCCATGATCACAAATAAGGTGACAAAGGATTGGACCGCAAAAGTTACTGCGCTTATATTTTTCATGCGTTAACGACCCTTCGTGCATCGGCTTGTGCTTCTAACTTAAGCCATTGTTCCCTACTGGTGTGGTTTTCTGCTAATGAATTAAGTTTCCCAGTGCCGTGATAATCGCTACTGCCAGTTGTAACTAGGTCTAGTTCTTGTGCAATTACACGCAGCATGGCCCGCTCATCAGGATTTTGATCTCGATGATCTACTTCTATTCCATTCAAACCTGCACCCACTAAATCAGCAAAATCATCAGGTTTTAAGATTTGTCCGCGATGTGATGCAAAAGGATGGGCAATTACAGCAACTCCTCCGGCTCGCCGAATCAACGCAATTGCTTCTACGGGTGTTGGTGCTGCGTGTGAAACATAAAAGCGAGAATCGTTATGCAGTAAATCTATAAAAGCTTCATCACGAGATTTAACAATTTTCTTGGCAACTAAAGCATCGGCTAAATGTGGGCGACCCATTGTGGCTCCAACCGGCATAGCTTTTTCGACATCGTCAATTGAAATATCCATACCTTCGGCCCGCATTTTTTCAATCATTTTTCGCATACGAGGCAAGCGGCCATCACGAGTTTCTTCTAAAACAGTTTGCATCTCTTTATGCAGTGGATCAAAAAGCATGCCCAACATATGAACGCTTACGCCATCATTAGTTAAACATGAAATTTCGGCACCCAACGCTAACTTCAGAGTTCCACGCAATGCTTGCGTTGCCTCTTCCCATCCTGATGTTGTGTCGTGATCTGAGATTCCTAATACCTCTAAGCCCTGGACTATTGCTTTATTTACAAGCTGATGAGGTGTATCGGTGCCATCGCTACAGGTCGTATGTGTGTGTAGGTCAATCATTGCTCACACCTCGCGTTCTGGTAACAACTAAGACGCAGCCAAACAAAATCAACACAATTCCTGGAATGATTCCAACTGGAGGTTTTTGATCTAACCACCACGCTGCCAAGATCGCACTCACTGGAACTTCGAAGAAAACAATCAATGAAACAATTGCTGGTGAGACTCTTTTCAATGCAGAATTAAACATGGAATGGCCTAGTAACTGAGCACCAAGAACTAGTCCTAGTAAAATCCACCACTCCTTTGCAGTAAAGTGCAAAACTTGGCTACCTGTCATTAGTGCTATTGGTAACGCCGTAATTGCGCAGATGAAATAGCAGATGGTGGTGTACGTGGTTGTTTCTAATGTTCGCTGTGCTTTCGATCCAGCCATTACATAGGCAGCAGCTAAAGCTGCCGAGACGATGGCGGCAATGTCACCAAGAAATGATCTAAAAGAGATTTGCAGATCAACTCCAGATACAAGAGCAACACCAAGAAAACTAACGACCATTCCAAGCCATGCTGTTGATGGGATATGTCCCCCAGATAGCTTCACAAATATTGCTGCGAAAATAGGTTGCAATGCCACTAATGCGGTACCTGCAGCAACAGATGTCATTCTCATCGCTAAGAAAAATCCAATAAAGTGAAGAGCAAGTACTACGCCAGCAATTACCGCCCACTTCATTCCTGCTCGATCTCGTGCATGACGAAGAGCAAATGGCAGAGTGAGTAGTGATCCACCAAGATTTCGCCAGAAAATCAGCGTCATAATCGGCATGGTGCTCATTGCAATTAATGGCCCAGATGTTCCGATCCCGATGATTCCTACACCTAATCGAATCAGATCAGGGCGTGCCGGCATCGCCGTGTGGTGATTAATGCGTTCGCCTGCATTCATAAGAGAAAGGTACCCTTATCCCATGAGCGGCAATCTCTTAAACCGAGTATTTCTCGCCCGTCTTGCAGGTACCGCGGTCTTTGACCCAAATGGTGATCCAGTAGGAAAGGTGCGAGATGCTGTCGCGACCCTTCGTTCGACAAATCAACCACCACGAATTCTTGGTTTAGTTGTAGAAGTTCCATTGCGCCGACGTGTTTTTGTACCGATCACGCGTGTGACCTCAATAGAAAGTGGAGCCGTTGTAATTACTGGTCTACTGAACATGCGCCGATTCGATACACGTCCAGGTGAAGTATTGGTTCTTGGTGAAATGCTAGATCGCTCAATTACATTAGTTGAATCTGGTGAACCAGTTGTCGTTGAAGACATGGGAATGGAAGAAACACGCACCGGTGATTGGCTGATTAATCGCGTTCATATTATGCGCCGAGGTCGAGGCTTGCGTCGTAAAGGTGCAACATCAACTGTTGCGTGGGAAGAGGTAACAGGTTTTGCGAGCACCGAACAAAATCAGGGTGTTGCAAATTTAATGTCAACCCTTGCCAACTTACGTGCCGCCGACCTTGCTGCTGTTCTACAAGATCTAGCACCTAAGCGTCGTATAGAAGTTGCAATCGCACTTGAAGATGAGCGCCTTGCAGATGTCCTTGAAGAAATGGATGAGGCAGATCGCGTTGCGTTGTTAGCCGAACTCGAAGGTGAACGTGCTGCAGATGTTTTGGGTGAAATGGATCCAGATGATGCTGCCGACTTACTGCGCGAAATTGGTGAAGAGCGAGCAAGTGCACTTCTTGATCTAATGGAACCTGAAGATGCTGAAGATGTTTTGCGTCTGATGAACTACGAGGATTATTCAGCAGGCGGAATGATGACAACTGAGCCGATTGTGTTGACTGCAGATTCAACTGTTGCCGATGCATTAGCTGCAGTGCGCCAGAAGGAAATCTCTCCTGCACTTGCATCGCAGATTTATATCTGCCGCCAGCCAGTTGAAACACCTACGGGCCGCTTCATTGGAGTTGTTCACTATCAACGTTTGCTGCGCGAACCACCTGCAACATTACTGGGCTCCATCGTTGATAACGATTCAAAGGGCGTCAATCCAGATGCTTCTTTGCACGAAGTTTCTTCATATTTAGCTAGTTACAACATGCTTTCGCTCCCAGTAGTAGATGCCAACGAGCGTTTACTAGGAGCGGTAACAGTTGATGACGTACTCGATCACTTATTGCCGGATAACTGGCGACATGATCACAGAGAAAAATCACCAGTCTCTTTTAAGACAGAAACACTGTAAGGAGGTCAAAACATGGCTCGCAATAATGGATTAGATACTCCACGCGAGACTCGACGTTCCCTACGCCCTAACTTTGATCCAGAAGCTTTTGGTCGTTTGTCAGAACGTTTTGCACGTTTCTTAGGTACTGCACGCTTCCTTGTGTACATGACATTTTTTGTAATGTTCTGGGTTGTGTGGAACTTTGCTGCACCAGTTGATCTTCGTTTTGATGATTATCCATTTATCTTCTTGACACTGATTCTTTCTTTGCAGGCTTCCTATGCAGCACCACTAATTCTGCTTGCCCAAAATCGCCAAGCAGACCGCGATCGTATTCAACTCAATGAAGATCGTGGACAAAATGAGCGTTCCATTGCTGACACCGAATATCTAACGCGCGAGCTTGCAGCGTTGCGCAATTCTTTGGGTGAGGTTGCAACTCGTGACTTTGTGCGCAGCGAACTTGCAGATTTAGTAGAAGAACTTGCAAAAGAGTTACGTAGAGATTCCCAATCGGACGCCGACTAAGGATTTATTTCGCTTCACAATTTTTTCTGCAATCTCTAATATCGCGATAGCCGCAACCGAAGTTGGATCTGCTTCTACAACAGGCGCACCATCATCTCCGCCGGTTCGCAATGCTGGACTAAATGGAATCTTTCCAAGCAAGGGAACATCGCTACCGACTAGCTGAGATAGACGACGAGAGGTTTCTTCTCCCCCGCCTTCACCAAACAGCGACATTGGCTCACCACATGCTGGGCAAGGAAATTGCGACATATTTTCAATAACGCCAATTACGTGCTGATGAATTTGGTGCGCAATTCGACCGGCACGCTCAGCCACTTCAGCGGCCGCAATTTGCGGAGTCGTAACAACAACAATTTCGGAGTTTGGAATTAGTTGCCCTAAGGAAATAGCTAAATCGCCAGTGCCGGGTGGAAGATCGATTAACAAAAGATCGAGATCGCCCCAGTAGGCATCAGAGAGCAGTTGTTCAAGGACGCGGTGGAGCAATGGGCCGCGATAAGCGACTGGGTCTGAGCGCTCTGGCTTAAACATTTCCATAGAAACAGTTTTTACGCCGTAGGACTCGAGCGGAATAAACATTTGATCAATGGCCGTTGGTCGCTGTCCCATTAACCCCATCAAACGAGGAATTGAGTGACCATAAACATCGGCATCTAAAATTCCAACATTTAAACCCTTTTTAGCCGCTGCTACTGCAAGGTTGGCGGTAACAGAAGATTTTCCAACTCCACCTTTTCCAGAAGCGATTCCGATAACACGAGTGAGTGAATCAGGTTGTGCGAAAGGAATAAATTTCTCGCGACCACCACGAACAATCTTTTTAACATTATTTCGTTGTTCTTCAGTCATTACTCCAAATGTTAAATCTACTGATGTGACACCCTCAACGTTACTAATCGCCGTTGTAACATCGTTGCGCAATCGATCTTGCATCGGACAGGCAGAAATCGTAAGTAAAATTGTGAGTGAAACGGCACCGCTTTTTTCCTGTAAATCCTCAACCATTCCTAAATCGGTAATTGGCTTACGAAGTTCTGGGTCTTGAACTTTTGCTAGCGCATCAAAAATCTGCTCGGCTAATGTCATAACAAGTCTGGATCAATCATCGCTGCTGGACGATTTGTCTTTGGTTTCGGTGTTCCTTCATCCAAAAGATCTGCGACCTGCTTTTTCATAAAAGTTTTAGGGTTTAAATCTTTTGGTTGTAAATCTTCAAAGCCAGGTCCTAGGTTTTCACGAAGTTCGGCGGTAGCAGTAGTTGCTAAGGCACGAATCTTTTTGACCCATTGAGCTGCTTCAACGGCTAACTTCGGTAAACGCTCAGGGCCAACTAACATCATGCCTAAAATTGCTAGACCTAATATTTCACCCGCACCGATGTCAAAGAACATAGCGTTAGCCTACGGTAATTACTTCTTGGCTGCGATCAGAGTAAGTGTGACGGTTTTCTTGACCCCGTCGCGCAGGAAGCCAAGAGTTACTCGATCTCCCACATTCTTTGCTCGGACAGAAACAATCAGCTCTTCAGGTGAGTAAATCTCTTTTCCGTCGATCTCGATGATGACATCCCCGCCGCGTAAGCCTGCCTTTTCAGCAGGACTACCTGCCAAGATTCCACGTCCAGATGTTGAAACCTGCGCGCCGTTTTCTGCATAATTCATATTCAATGAGACGCCAATAACTGGATAGGTTGCAACGCCATTCTTGATCAATTGATCAGCAGTCTTACGAGCTTGGTTGATTGGAATTGCAAAACCTAATCCAATAGAACCAACTTGCGAATTATTACCGAGGGATGCAATTGCAGAATTAATACCAATAACCGCACCTGTTGCGTCAACAAGGGGGCCTCCGGAGTTTCCGGGATTAATTGCCGCATCAGTTTGAAGGGCATTAATAAATGAGCTCTCACTATTTGATTCACCGGCGGTCACGGCACGATTTTTTGCGCTAATAATTCCTGTCGTTACGGTTCCGCTTAAGCCAAGGGGTGAACCAATCGCAATTACTAAATCACCAACAGCGACTTTGTCACTATCTCCAAATTGCAAGGCCTTAAGACCATTCGCCGTGATTTTCAATACAGCCAAATCATATGATGTATCGCGGCCAACTACGGTGGCTGGATAAAAAGTTCCATTACTCAGAGAAACTTGAATACTTCCACCAGTTGTAACTGCATCACTAATCACGTGATTGTTCGTAAGAATGTATCCAGCACTATCAATTACGAAACCTGAACCGGTAGCTCCACCATTGGTGGTGCGAGTACTAATAGAAACCACGGACGGCAATACTCTTTGTGCAATTCCTGCAACCGAATCCGGAGCACGTTCGATCGTGCTTGTTGATGACACCAAGTTAACGTTGTGAAAAAGCGAACCACCTGCAGCATTAACTCCTAAGAAACCACCTAGTGATCCTGCAAGTACTGCGACTAATACGACATTGCCCTTTGCACTCTTTGCCGGAGTTGGCGGTTGCCACCATGCAGCAGGAGCGGGGGTATTTTTTTTATTTCGTGGAAAAATCATGCCTGTATCTTTACACCTTGGTGGCTACAAGTAAGCCATCACCAATAGGAATCAATGAACTCACCCAATGCTCTGAGTCGTTCTTAATAATTTTCCCAGCATCGCGCAATGCAACAGTTTTTGGGTCTCGCTGCGTGGCATCACTAACTTTGCCTCCACCATAGTAATTATCGATAACTAGGGCTCCACCACTGCGCAAAATGCGGTGCGATTCGCTAATGACATAGCTTAGATCTTCAGGGTTATGGCGCAATACAACTAGGTCATATGCACGATCAGTTAATTTGGAAATCACATCTACAACTGTGTTAGTAATCAAGCGATATCGCCCTTGCGTAATGTCCGCATCTGCGAATGCCATTTTTGCTATCTGCGTGTGTTCCATCTCGTCATCAATTGAAGTAAGTGTTCCGCTTTCTAGCATGCCATCGAGTAACCACAACGAGCCAACGCCTGAGCCTGTTCCAACTTCAACAACTGATTGTGCCTTCAAGGTAAAAGCTAAGTATCGTAAAAATGCTCCAGAACCAGGGGTTGTATCAGTTGTTCCGAGTTCTACGCCTCGTGCACGTGCTTGAGATTTGAAGAAATCTTCAGAAATAAATCCTTCGGCAAATTCATGTGGATCAATCTTTATCACAGTGAGGTGATCCACTCTGTTAACAAGCGAACACCAAACCCTGTGCCTCCCTTTGAATTCTCGCCCGCATCAACCTCGCTTCGCGCAGTTCCGGCAATGTCCAAATGAACCCATCGACGTGCACCAACAAAATTTTCAAGGAACAACGCTGCCGTAACAGAGCCTGCAGAATATTTTCCTTTACTGGCGTTGTGATTGAAATCTGCAATATCGCTACCTAGCGAATCCTTGTAATCATCAACAAGTGGCATATGCCAAACTCGATCCCCAGTTGCTTCGCCAGCTTTTGAAAGTTGTGCCGCAAGTGCGCTATCGCGTGTGTACATTGCTGCATATTGGCGACCGAGGCCAAGAGTTGCTGCCCCAGTTAGTGTCGCAATATCTACTAAGTAATCTGGATCAAGATTTAAATCTGCATAGGCGAGTCCATCTGCCAATACCAAACGGCCTTCAGCGTCTGTGTTAATTACTTCCACAGTTGTTCCGCCGTAATGCTTGATGACATCACTTGGACGTTGGGCCGTGCCAGAGATGGCGTTTTCTGCCATCATCATCAAAGCCGTTACGCGAACATTCGGTTGTAATTCTTCGAGAGCGGTCAGGGTCGCAAGAATTGCAGCTGATCCTGCCATGTCACTCTTCATCGCCATCATCGTGTCATACGGACGCTTTAATGAAACGCCTCCAGTATCAAAGGTGATGCCCTTGCCCACTAAAAC
>CAIXVA010000184.1 GCA_903922745.1 uncultured Actinomycetes bacterium | reverse complement strand
CCGAAACGCTCTTCAGCTGCAACTACAACCTCAACCATGCTGAGTGAGTCAACATCTAGATCGTCAGTGAAGTTCTTATCCAACTCAACTGATGCAGCAGGAATACCAGCTACTTCTTCAACGATTTCCTTAAGTCCTGCAAGTACATCTGCTTGTGCAAGTGTCATTGTCTTTATGTCCTCTTCTATATCGATCGGGGGTTCAAGGTGTTTATTGTGTCTGACCACTGCGCTTACTAACGAGTATTGCACGCCGTAAGTGGCGTAAATCTCAACAATTTTATGGTTTAGGCGGAAGTTCTACAACCTGTCCTGCGTACACCAAACCTGCGCCATAGCCGATTAGTAGCGCCAATTTTCCATGCAATTCAGGATACTCCTCCAATATTCGATCCATCGCCAAAGGAATTGAAGCTGCTGACGTATTTCCATTTGTTCGAATGTCATCTGCAATCAATACTGAATCTGGAATCTTCATTTCTTTTGCCATTGTTTCGATGATGCGAATGTTTGCTTGGTGTGGAATGAATGCACCAAGTTCATCAACAGAAACTCCTGCGGCTTCTAGTGCCTTCAAACCAACCTTGCTCATCGAATATACAGCCCAACGGAATACAACTTGTCCTTGTTGGGAAATATTTGGCCAACCTAACTCGCCAACACCTTTGTCGGGATTTTTCTTAAAATCTAAAAACGATGGGGTTAATGTAATTGCGTCGCGCGAGTCTGCGTCCGACCCCCAAATAGTTTGCCCAATACGTGGCTGATCACTTTGACCGATAATTACTGCGCCTGCACCATCCGCAAATATGAACGCGGTAGCTCGATCATCAGGATCTGTGTAATCAGACAACTTTTCTACACCAATCACCAATACATTTCGTGAAGTTCCTGAACGAACCAAGTCGCTACCCATTGCAACGCCGTAGCAAAAGCCTGCACACGCTGCGCTGATATCAAAGGCAGCAGCCTTTGGATTGCCAAGTTCATTAATTAGCTCGGTTGCCGCGCTGGGTGCCTGAAATGGATATGAAATTGTGGAAAGAATGACGGTATCGATATCTGCAATAGTTAATTTGGCACGCTTTAAAGCCATTTCGCATGCTGCCTTTGCCATAGATATAACTGTTTCATCATCGCCTGCAAAGCGACGTGCTTCAATTCCTGTGCGCTGTTGAATCCACTCATCGGTAGATTCGATTCGGTCTACGATTTCTGAGTTCGGAACCACTCGCTTCGGGCGATATGTACCAACAGACAAAATTCTGCTGTTACCAACTGGTGCGATCTTGATACTCATGCGTGCCTTCCTGCAAACTCTCGTGCGGCTTTCAATTCATCTGCGCTCTTGATAGCAAAAGTTTCAATTTCACTGGCAGCGCGCTTTAGTAAGCCAACCAGAGTTCCGGCCGGTGGTAGTTCAATGACACCCGTAACCCCAAGTGATTTCAAAGTTTCCATGCATAAATCCCAGCGCACAGGGTTAGCAATCTGATTCACAATTCGATTAAGCACTTCTGCGCCATCTGTTACTACCTGGCCATCTTTATTTGAAATCACCTGAATCGAAACAGGGTGCGTTTGAACTGAGGCAGCCAAATTTCTCATTGGTTCAACAGCTGGTTGCATGAATTGAGTATGAAATGCTCCTGCAACAGCTAATGCTCGTACCCGCGCTCCTGCAGGGGGATTCTCACTTAATGATGCGAGTGCTTGTAAATCTCCAGCAGCAACAATTTGTCCAGCTCCATTGTCATTTGCTGCAACTAAGTTAAGTGCGGCAATCGTGGCCAAGACCTCAGTGCGATCTCCGCCCAGAACAGCTGACATTCCGGATGGTGAAGCAGATGCTGCTTTTGCCATTTCAATTCCGCGCGTGCGAACAATTGTCAGCGCATCACTTTCAGAAATAGCTCCTGATAGGGCAGCAGCTGCTAACTCACCAACAGAATGTCCTGATGTGACAGCAAACATCTTTATTCCCAGAGCGTGAGCACCGAGCAATGATGCCGCAACAATTAATGGCTGTGCATTGGCGGTGTCTTTAATTTCGTCAGCATCTGCAACTGTTCCAAGGTGCAATAAATCCAAACCAATTGCATCTGACCAAGAAACCAATAGTTCCTTTAGAGAAGGATCTTGGATCCAGCTGTTAAACATTCCTGGAGTTTGAGAGCCTTGACCAGGAGCAATGATTGCGAGCACACGTAGATATTAGTGCGCTTACTTACTTACTATCTAGTACGAGACACAAGCCAAACAAGCACGCTGTGTTCTGGAACCTCAACCGTAGAAGCAGGGGTTGCAATTACAGGTTCGTACGTTGCTACATTCTTTGATGCATCGAAAATGCATCGATATGTTTCGCCCCATGTGGCATCTGGCAAGGTAAATGTTGTTACCTCACGTGATGAGTTAAGCATGAGCAATAAACCTTTAGTTGGATCTGCTTCAACAAAGACAGTGATGCTGCGCTTTTCTTCGTCGCGCCAGTGATCATCACTCATTTCATTTCCACCTAGAGAAAACCATGCAATATCTTTCCGGTGGGTGCCTTCATCAACGGCGCCCGTGAAAAATTCCGATGCGACATCGGCCAAGTACGTTGCACGAATCTGTGCCAGAGATTGAACCGCAGCTAAAATGTCCGCTTGCTTATCATCTAACTGCCATGGCAAAGCCCAACCACCATTAAAGGATTGTTCATTCTCAGTGGTGCGATCAATTGGCAATGAATATCCATTATTAGAACCACTTTGGGTTCGGCTCACTTCATCTCCCATATTTAGCATTGGAACACCAGATGAGAGCATCAAGGTTGCAAGCAAAGATTTCTTAATACGATTTCGAATTTCGTTGATACCGGGATCCAATGATTCCCCTTCGTGTCCAACATTCCACGATCGGTTTGAATCACTGCCATCCTTGTTGTTTTCAAGGTTAACTTCGTTGTGTTTGTGGTTGTAGGTAACCATGTCGTGAACCGTGAAGCCATCGTGTGCTGCTACAAAGTTGATTGATGATGTGGGGCCTCGATAGTGGAATACATTGCTAGACCCACTGATACTTGAAGCAATATCTGAAACGCCTTCACCAAATCCACGTTCTAGATCGCCTAACCAAAACTGCCGCACTGAGTCGCGATAGGCGTCGTTCCATTCGCGCCAAGGATGCGGGAAGTCGCCGAACGAATATCTAGAGATATCCCAAGGCTCAGCAATCATTTTGAAGTTACGCAGTACTGAATCGGCACCAATTGCTGCCATGAGGGATGAATTAAATGCGCTAACACTTGTGTAGAGGGCTGTTGTTAGATCAAAGCGGAAACCATCGATTCCAATCACTTCAATCCACCATCGCAAGGAATCAACAATTTGTCGCACTGAATGTGGCTTACTTGCAGCAAAGGTGTTTCCGCAACCGGTTACATCGACATAATTGCCGTTTGAGTCTTGACGATAGTAAGCGTGATTATCAATGCCTCTATAGGAAAGTGTTGGCCCAGTTAATCCACCTTCAGCAGTGTGGTTATAGACAACATCCATGATTACTTCAATTCCAGCGGCATGTAGTTGATCAACCGCCCATTGCAATTCAATTATTGGATCTGCTGTGCTGGCATATGCCCGATGTGGTGCGGTGAACAAGAGTGAGTTATAGCCCCAATGATTGATTCGACCCCGACTATAAATTGCAGGTTCAGTCATTGATTGCGCGATTGGTAAAAGTTCAAGCGCGGTTACACCGATAGATTGCAAATGCGCAATGGTGCTGGGATGTCCTAGCGCTTTATATGTGCCACGTTCCTTTTCAGGAATTGCAGTGTTGAAAGCTGTTAATCCCTTCACGTGCGCTTCATAAATAACTGTCTTTGCCCACGGAACTAAGGGGCGCACAATTTCGCGCGGTCCATGTTCTGTGACAACCGAATAGGGAACCTTGCCTGCGCTATCTCTTGGATCTCGCTCATTTAAATCACCGGCACCATATGCATCGGTTGCAACATGGCCATAAATTTCAGGTGAATAGGTAAGGTCGCCATCAATGACGTGTGCATTTGGATCAAGTAATAACTTCGCTGCATTAAAGCGAACACCATGTTCTGGAAGCCATGGGCCATAGACGCGATAGCCATATCGCTGGCCCGCCCGCACACCTGCTAAATAGCCGTGCCAGATTGGCCCGTTGCGATGTGCCATAGCAAAGCGGGTTTCCACCATGTGACCGTTGACCTCATTAAACAGGCATAGCTCGATCGCATCGGCTGCGTTGCTCCAGATCGCAAAGTTGGTTCCACCTTCGGTGACGGTTGAGCCAAGGGTGCGGGGATCTGCAGGAAGCATGGCGTTATCTTGCCGTTAAATCAGGAAAATTACTTGTTTAAGAGACGCGTGCTTCGTTAACTTCTTGTAAATCCCAGTGTGATTGAGGTGAAAATTCGGGGTAGTACATAGTTCCTATTTCATTTGCTTGACGCATGAAGATGATCTTGAAGAGTTCAATACTCATTAAAAGTAAAGCAGCAGGGAAGAGGTCAAAGGATCTCTTAAAAAACCATGGTGTGCCATTTCGTAGCATCCAAATTATCGATGACTTTTTGCTAGTTGCTGGGGTTTCTTCCATTGTTATTGGGTCGATTCGCCAATTACAGCGCAATAAAATCTCCCGAAAATGTGTGGCCATTAATTGATGTCCATACTTGCTTGGATGCATCCGATCCACATGCCAAACTTTTCGTTCATATATATCTTG
>CAIXVA010000183.1 GCA_903922745.1 uncultured Actinomycetes bacterium | reverse complement strand
CCGCACACAGATCGCAGTTATCGAAGATGGCGTCATGGTTGAGCACTACGTTAACCGAAACAGCAATCAGTCTTACGTTGGAAACGTTTATCTAGGTCGCGTACAAAATGTTCTTCCTTCAATGGAAGCTGCATTCGTTGACATTGGTAAGGGACGTAACGCTGTTCTCTACGCTGGTGAAGTTAATTGGGATGCTGCTGGAATTTCAGAGTCAGCTCCACGCAAAATTGAAACAGTATTAAAGACAGGCCAGCCTGTATTAGTACAGGTAACAAAGGATCCAATTGGCCAAAAGGGCGCACGCCTCACAAGCCAAATTTCATTGCCTGGACGCTACGTTGTCTATGTTCCAGGTGGCGGAATGTCAGGCATCTCTAAGCGTTTGCCTGAAGAAGAGCGCAGCCGTTTGAAATCAATCTTAAAGAACTTAATTCCTGAAGAAGCTGGTGTGATTGTTCGTACCGCTGCTGAAGGCGTTAGCGAAGAAGATCTAACAAATGATGTTGCACGTCTTAAGGCGCAATGGGATGACATCTATGCCAAGAGCCAGAACGCTAACTTCCATCCACCTGCCGCTCTGTATGAAGAGCCAGATCTTGCTGTCCGTGTTATCCGCGATATCTTTAATGAAGATTTCCGCAAGTTAACTGTTCAGGGATCTACTGCGTGGGATGAAGTTACAAACTATCTTGGCTTTATTGCACCAGAGTTAACTCAGAAGATTGAAAAGTACACCGGAACCGGCGACTTGTTTGCTGACTTCCGCGTTGAAGAACAACTTGCAAAGGCATTTGATCGCAAGGTTTATCTACCGTCAGGTGGATCACTTGTTATCGATCGCACAGAAGCAATGATTGTTATTGACGTTAACACCGGAAAGTTCATCGGTAAGGGTGGAAACCTGGAAGAGACTGTTACCAAGAACAACCTAGAAGCAGCAGAAGAAATCGCCCGCCAACTTCGACTTCGCGACTTAGGTGGAATCGTTGTTATCGACTTCATCGATATGATTCTTGAATCAAACCGTGAAGCGGTATTGCGTCGCTTAGTTGAATGTCTTGGTCGCGACCGCACAAAGCACCAGGTTGCCGAAGTAACTTCTCTTGGTCTTGTTCAGATGACACGTAAGCGTGTTGGTCAGGGGCTTATCGAGGCGTTCTCAACAACATGTGATTCATGTAGTGGACGCGGAATTCATATTCATATGGAGCCGGTAAAGATGAAGGCTCCAGCACCTCAGATCGATACACCTTCTTCACAGCATGAAGATGCTGATGAGAAGGACGCGACGGCTCACGAATTCCATGAATCCCTTAATGAAGATTCCAAGTCCGAAGAGCCAACAGCTCCGGCGGTCGAGGTAAAGGCAGGTGGCCGAAAGCGCCGTCGTGCCTCTTCATCAGGTGTCATTACCGCTTAACAGGAGCCCCCAATTTGAGCATAAGGGCTCATTTGGGTACCCTTACCCCTCAACGTAAAAACCTAAAGTTCGGAGAACTACGCACGTGGCAAATATCAAGTCTCAGATCAAGCGCATCAAGACCAACGAGAAGGCACGCCTTCGTAACAAGTCTGTGAGCTCATCTATCAAGACAGCCGTACGTAAGTTCCGCGACGCTGTAGCTGCTGGCGATGCCGCAGCAATCACAACAGAACTTCGCACTGCATCACAGTCACTAGATGTTGCAGTTCAAAAGGGTGTTCTTCACAAGAACTCAGCAGCAAACAAGAAGTCTTCAATGGCTAAGGCAGCTGCCAAAGCCGGCGCACGTTAATCCTTTTACTACTTTAAAGCGAGGCTAGGTTCATGCCTGCAATTTCACTTGCTAAGGCGCCGCAACCAGCATCAACTAATCCGGCGCAGATTCGTAACTTCTGCATCATTGCCCACATTGATCACGGTAAATCAACTCTTGCCGATCGTATGTTGGGTATCACCGAAGTTGTAGAAGCTCGCAATATGCGCGCGCAATATCTAGATCGAATGGATATCGAACGCGAACGCGGAATCACCATTAAATCTCAAGCAGTTCGTTTGCCATGGCGTTCAGGTATCGATGGCGGCGAATACATCCTCAACATGATCGATACACCCGGTCACGTTGACTTTACTTACGAAGTATCGCGCTCGCTAGCAGCATGCGAAGGTGCCGTGCTGCTTGTTGATTGCGCGCAAGGTATTGAAGCCCAAACTCTTGCAAACCTTTATCTTGCAATGGAAAATAACTTAACAATTATTCCTGTGCTTAATAAAATTGATTTACCCAACGCACAACCTGAAAAGTTTGCAGCAGAGCTTGCACGTTTGATTGGTTGCCAGCCTGAAGATTGCTTACGTGTTTCAGGAAAAACAGGCGATGGCGTTGCCGAATTATTAGACCAAATTGTTGCTCAGATCCCGGCACCTGTCGGAGATCCAAAAGCACCAGCACGCGCATTGATCTTTGACTCTGTCTATGACGCCTATCGCGGAGTTGTTACCTATGTTCGTGTTGTTGACGGTCACTTGTCACCACGCGAACAAATTCAAATGTTTTCAACTGGAGTGCGTCACGAAGCACTTGAAGTTGGAGTTATTTCACCTGAACCACTTGCAGGCAAGGGTCTTGGAGTTGGCGAAGTAGGGTATTTAATTACAGGCGTAAAAGATGTTCGTCAGTCTCGTGTGGGCGACACAATTACGACCTACAACAACCCTACAAAGTCTGCCCTTGCTGGCTATAAAGATCCCAAGCCAATGGTGTTCTCTGGTCTGTTCCCATTAGATGGTGCTGATTTTCCAATCCTTCGCGAAGCGTTAGATAAGTTGCAATTAAATGATGCCGCCCTTGTGTACGAGCCTGAAAGCTCTGCCGCACTTGGTTTTGGTTTCCGTTGTGGCTTCTTAGGACTGCTTCACATGGAAATCGTGCGCGAACGCTTAGAGCGCGAACACAAGTTAAACCTTATTTCTACCGCACCAAACGTTGTCTACAACGTAACGCTAGATGATGGAAAATCAGTGCGCGTAACAAATCCATCAGAGTTTCCTGACGGAAAAGTAGCTTCAGTCTTTGAACCTATTGTTAAATCAACAATTTTGGCCCCATCGGATTACATCGGAACAATCATGGAGCTATGCCAAGATCGCCGCGGTGTCTTGTTAGGCATGGATTACATTTCAGAAGATCGCGTTGAAATCAGATATGACCTGCCATTGGCTGAAATTGTTTTCGATTTCTTTGATCAACTTAAGAGCCGCACAAAGGGTTATGCATCTTTAGATTACGAAGAAAAGGGCGAAGCCGAAGGTAACTTGGTTAAGGTCGATATCTTGTTGCAGGGAGAAGCAGTTGATGCATTTAGCGCAATTGTTCACCGTGACAAGGCATACGCATATGGCGTAATGATGACCGGTAAATTGCGCGAATTAATCCCGCGTCAACAGTTTGAAGTTCCAATTCAGGCAGCAATCGGTGCTCGCATTATTGCTCGCGAAAGTATTCGCGCGATCCGTAAAGATGTTTTGGCTAAGTGTTACGGTGGAGATATTTCACGTAAGCGCAAGCTGTTAGAAAAGCAAAAAGAGGGTAAGAAGCGCATGAAGATGGTGGGACGTGTTGAAGTTCCACAAGAAGCCTTCGTTGCCGCCCTTGCCACGGACGCGGACATCGAACAGATTAAGGCCGCGCGTAAAGCAGGGCAATGATGCTCTCTTTTTATGTACATATCCCGTACTGCATTAAGCGGTGCGGCTACTGCGATTTCAACACCTACACACCTAGCGAATTGCAAGATGGTGCAACTCTAGAAATCGTTAGCAATGATTACATCGATGCTGTACTTCGCGAATTAGAGGCAGCGCCAAAAGATGTTGTCCCAACTATTTTCTTTGGTGGCGGAACCCCATCGTTATTACCAGCAGATGATTTGGGCCGAGTAATTTCTGCAATCAAAGCTCGCAATGGCTTAGCTGCAGATTGCGAAATCACGTTGGAAGCAAACCCGGATTCAGTGACACAGGAAAAGCTTGTCCGATACCTTGAAGTTGGTTTCAATCGAATTTCCTTTGGTATGCAATCTGCAAAGCCACATGTGCTTGCCGCCCTTGATCGCACTCACAACCCTGCAAACGTGGAAAAAGCGATCTCAATGGCACGTGCAGCTGGATTTAAATCAATTAGCGTTGATTTAATTTACGGAACACCAGGGGAGTCATTAGAGGATTGGCGAGAAACTGTTGCAGCCGCACTTGCCTTGGATATCGATCACATCAGCGCATATGCATTGATTGTTGAAACCGGTACAAAACTTGCTGCACAAATCAAACGTGGGGATTTAACAATGCCCAATGATGATCTGATGGCAGATATGTATTTACTAGTTGATCAGATGTGCGAACAAGCAGGACTTACCTGGTATGAACTTTCCAACTGGTCAAAGCCAGGCCACGAATGCAGACACAACATTGCCTACTGGGAAAACAAAAACTGGTGGGGTCTTGGGCCCGGCGCACATTCACACATTGATGCCAAGCGATTCTGGAACTTGAAGCACCCAACAACATATAAACAGAAATTGTTTGCAGGCGAATCACCCATTGCCGATAGCGAGCAGTTAACTGCAGCACAAATCAAGGATGAATCAATTTTGCTTGGCATCAGAATGCGCGATGGTTTAGCGACTGAACTGCTAGAACCCCACCAAATGCAGGTTCTAGCCAACTATCGCGACAATGGTTTTGTTCAGCTACACGATGATCGCGTTCTACTGACCCCTACGGGCCGCTTGATCGCAGATCGAATCGTGCGAGAAATAACTATCTAGTACCCTAGGAACAAATGTCATCACGTCGTCTAGAAATCCTCCGCGCAATTGTCGATGAGTACGTTGCCACCCAAGAACCTGTCGGCTCGAAATCAATCGCCGATCATCATGGTTTGGGAATTTCACCTGCCACGATTCGAAATGAAATGGCTGTTCTAGAAGATGAAGGCCTGATTACACAACCTCACACAAGTGCTGGACGAATTCCAACAGATCTTGGCTACCGTGTATTCGTCGATAAATTAGCAACTGTTAAAGAGCTTTCAACTGCCGAGCGCCGTGCGATTGAAACATTTCTTCAGGGATCTAACGATCTAGAAGAGCTATTGAAGAGATCTGCAAAATTATTGGCAGACATCACAAAGCAGGTGGCAGTTGTTACTTACCCAATTATTGGCGAAAGCCGCGAGAAGATGGCGATCTCAGGAACTGCAAACTTGGCACGCTCTGGTGAGGATTTAGGTCTTAGCCTCTCGCCGATTCTTGAGGCCCTAGAAGAACAAGTTGTTATTTTGCGTTTACTGGATGAAGCACGTTCAACAGTTCACGTTCGAATTGGTAGCGAGCAGAACGAAACTAATCTTCAAACAACATCACTTGTCACGGTTGGGTATGGCGATACCGCTGCTCAACATGGCGCAGTTGGTGTCTTAGGACCTACCCGCATGGATTACGCAGGATCAATTGCAGCAGTCGATGCCGTAGCTCGTTATGTCGGACGTTTCATCAATGAGGGTCAATAAGTGGCAGATCATTACCAAACGTTAGGCGTTACAAAAGGTGCAAGCTCTGATGAGATTAAAAAGGCGTATCGCAAACTCGCGCGCGAACTGCACCCAGATGTGAACCCTGATCCTCATACACAAGAAAAGTTTAAGGAAGTTACCGAGGCTTACGATGTTTTAAGTGATCCACAAAAGCGTCAGTCATATGACATGGGCGGTAGTAATCAATTTGGCGGCGCAAACTTTGGTGGCGGATTCAGCGACATCATGGATGCATTCTTTGGCGGCGGGGGATCACGTGGTCCACGTCCTCGTACACGTGCAGGTCAAGATTCGCTGATACGAATTCAAGTCGATCTGAACGAAGCCTGCTTTGGAACAGAGCGTGAAATAACAGTTGAATCAGCTGTTGTGTGTCCTAAGTGCACAGGTACCGGTTGTTTAGATGGTCAACATCCTGAAGCGTGTATGACCTGTAAAGGACGCGGCGAAACTCAACAAGTTGTGCGATCTGTTATTGGCCAAGTTATGACTTCTCGTCCATGTAATGCATGTCAGGGATACGGAAGTGTTATTAAGAGCCCATGCCGTGAATGTGCAGGCGAAGGCCGAGTGCGTAGTCGTCAAACTATTGATATAAAGATTCCAGCAGGTGTTGAAACTGGTAACAGAATTCAGATGTCAGGGCGCGGAGAAGTTGGTGCCGGAGGCGGCCCATCTGGTGATTTGTATGTTGAAATTGTCGAAGAACGCCATGAGTATTTAGTTCGCGAAGGCGACACATTACATATGGCACTTGAAGTGACAATGATTGCCGCCGCACTTGGCACAACTGTTACCGTTGATTCTTTAGATGGTCCAGTAGAAGTTAACGTAAAGCCAGGAACGCAAAGTGGCACACCGATTGTTATTAAGGGCAAGGGAATGACCCGTTTGCGCCGAGGCGATCGTGGAGATTTAGTAGTTCACGTTGAAGTTATTACGCCGACAAAATTGAGCAAGGATGAAGAAAAGATACTGCGCTCCTTCGCCGATGCACGTGGTGAAAAAGCTAATGAAGCCCATGTAAAGGGCCAGGATGGATCAATCTTTAGCAAACTAAAGGGAGTGTTCCACAAGTAATGTTCACACTCTTTTTCGTAGCTGATCTACCAACAACTGTTGGTGGTTCCTACGAGTTTGCAAACGATGATGCTAATCATGCAATTCGGGTATTACGCATGCAGGTAGGCGCAGAATTTATGCTCAGTGATGGCAGTGGAACGTGGTCGCAGGTTGTTGCAACAGAGGTTAATAAGAAGTCCATGCAGGTTCGTGTGGTGGACTCAGGTTTTCAAGCACCGCTTGCCACAACGATTACTGTGGTTCAGGCATTACCCAAGGGTGATCGTGCAAAAGAGGCTATCGAGCTATTAACAGAAGCAGGCGTTGATCGTATTGTTCCATGGGCATCAGCGCGCAGCATTGGTAAAGGCTCAGATAAGTTTGCAATCACAGCACGTGAAGCAAGCAAGCAATCACGCAGATTTAGAATCCCAGAGGTCACAGAGCTAGCAACAACAGCGCAGATCTGTGAAGCAATAACAATTAGCGATCTTGCGATTGTCTTTCATGAAAGTGCAACAGCCAAACTTTCTGATCAGGTTTCATCTCATAACGTCGAACATTTGTTAATCATCATTGGACCCGAAGGCGGTTTAACTGACGAGGAGATTGCAGCGTTTACCCAAGCTGGTGCCAAGGTTGCACTTATGGGACGACCAATTCTTCGTTCGGCGCACGCTGGTATTGCCGCTGTTTCAGCAGTATCGGCGCTTTTGAAGGTATGGTAATTACGTGGCCTTAGATCCCAACTGTATTTTCTGTAAAATTATTGAGGGAGAAATCCCGGCTGACATTGTGTTGCGTAATGAGAACGTTGTCGCTTTTAATGATTTAAATCCTCAAGCACCAACACATGTGTTGCTGATTCCGACCTTGCATACAGAAAATGCTGCAGGCATCGCCCGCAATAGCGCGACTATCACTGCAGACCTTTTCTTAGCTGCTGATCAGATCGCAAAGAATCGTGGGCTTAACGGGTACAGAACAGTTTTTAACACCGGGGAAGAGGCTGGTCAGAGTGTTTTCCACGCTCACCTGCATCTTCTGGGTGGGCGCGCCATGGCATGGCCGCCCGGTTAAAGATAGATTTACCCTTATATGGAGCGAACGCTGATCACGGTACCTAACGCCATTTCGATGGTTGCTGTTGTGGGTCCGCATGATGACAACTTACGAGTTATTGAAGCCGCTTTTCCATCTGTAAATATCACAGTGCGCGGCAATGAAATAACGTTGCGCGGTCCGCACATTGATTGTGCACAATTAGAAAACTTGTTTAACGAGATGATGGTTGTAATTCGCAGTGGAAATATTCTTAATGTGGATGCGGTCAACCGTGCTATCGAAATGCTTGAACATGATCCTGTAGATCACCCAGCAGAGGTTATGTCGCTCAATATTGTTAGCAATCGCGGTCGCACAATCCGTCCGAAGACCGCTAATCAAAAGCGTTATGTTGATGCAATTGAGGATCACACAATTACATTTGGAATTGGCCCTGCTGGTACCGGTAAGACCTATCTAGCAATGGCTATGGCTGTTGCTGCGCTACAAGCCAAGAAGATCAACAGAATTATTTTGACTCGTCCGGCAGTTGAAGCGGGTGAGAGCTTGGGCTTTTTACCCGGAACACTGAGCGAAAAGATTGATCCATATCTGCGCCCATTATTTGATGCACTGCATGACATGATCGACATCGACACAATTCCGCGCCTGATGCAATCAGGCATTATTGAAGTCGCACCATTGGCATATATGCGCGGGCGAACATTAAATGATGCATTTGTAATCTTGGATGAGGCTCAAAATACGACTCCTGAACAAATGAAGATGTTTCTAACCCGATTGGGCTTTGGTTCCAAAATGGTTATTACTGGCGATGTGACTCAGATCGATCTACCTAATTCACAAAAATCTGGACTTAAAGTGGTGCGCGACATCTTGCAGGAGATCGATGACATTGCATTCCTTGAATTAACCGCTGAAGATGTTGTCCGCCACCGTTTAATTGGAGACATCGTTAAGGCTTATGACAAGTTTGATGAAGCGCGACAGGGATTGCGACCAATTCGCCAACAATGACAATTGAAGTAACAAACACTTCAGGGCAGTTAGTTCCGGCCACTGAAATAAACTCGCTATTAACCTTTGCCTTGTTAGAGCTAGAGCTGAACCCTGAGTGTGAAATCAATGTGTCATTTGTTGATGATGATTATATGACCGAGCTACATATCAAGTGGATGGATGAACCGGGCACAACAGATGTTCTTTCATTTCCAATGGATATGCCTGAAACACCAGGGGAGGCTGTAACGCTGGGGGATATTGTTATTAGTCCTGTTGTTGCAGCAGAACAAGCTAAAGCACAGGGTCATTCAACTGAACACGAGATTTATATTTTGGCCACACATGGCTTGTTGCACATTATTGGTTACGACCATGCAGATAAAGCCGAAGAAAAAGTTATGTTTGATCTGCAAGAAAAAATCGTTCGAGATTGGCAGAAAGGTCTATGAGCCCCATAGCGATAGTCAGCATTATTGCTCTGCTTATTTTTGCCGGATTCTTAGCGGCATCTGAATCTGCATTGACCTCGATTTCACGTGTAGTCATTGAAGAGATCGAAGGCAAGCGCGGAACAGCACTATTGCGTAAATACACCGCTCAACCTGCCCGATATCTGAATGTGATTTTGCTTGTTCGAAAGCTCTGCGAATTTACCGCAACAGTGTTGTTAGCCGTCATCTTGCTGCGCAATTATTCAAGTGCCCAAGCAATGGCGCTAACTGTGGCGATTATGGTTGTGCTTTCATACGTAGTTGTTGGCGTTGGCCCACGTACATTAGGCAAGCAACAACCACATAAGTACGCCCGATACGGAATTATTGTTGCCTACGGGTTGGCATTTTTATTAGGACCGGTTACAAAGCTGCTGATCGCAGTTGGAAACGCATTAACCCCAGGTAAAGGATTTAGATCAGGGCCTTTTACATCTGAAGCAGAACTGCGCGATCTTGTAGATCAGGCGCACGAGCGCGGCTTAGTGGAATCTGACGAACACGAAATGATCCACTCAGTATTCGAACTAGGCGACACCTTGGTTCGCGAATTAATGGTTCCGCGCACCGACATGGTGTGGGTAGAAAAAGATAAAAGTTTGCGCCAAGGACTTTCACTTGCCCTTCGAAGTGGTTATTCACGTATTCCTGTTATTGGCGATGACATCGACAACATTGTCGGAATCGTTTATGTAAAAGATTTAGCAAAGCGCGCTCTAGATCACCACGAGTCTGAGCACACCGAAACTATTGAAAAGCACATGCGCCCTGCTAACTTTGTTCCAGAAATTAAGATGGCCGATGATCTTCTTAAAGAAATGCAGAAGAACCAGATTCACCTTGCAATTGTGGTTGATGAATACGGTGGCACAGCCGGAATTATCACTATCGAAGACATCATTGAAGAAATTGTGGGCGAAATTGAAGATGAGTTTGATGATGGTGAAGAAGAGTTCACCTGGTTAACCCCAGATAAGGGCCGCGCAAAGGCCACACTGCACATGGAAGATTTAGCTGATGAATTAAAGATTGAGATCGAAAAAGAAGAGTTTGAAGATATCGACAGTATCGGTGGATTAATGGCGCAAAAACTTGGCCGCGTACCAATCGCTGGATCGACGATTTCATGGCATGGATTTTCGATCACATCAGAGCGCCCACAGGGCCGTCGTCGCAGAATTTCATCTGTTCTTGTCGAGCGTCTTGTTGAAGAGATTGAGGACGCTGAGTAACGATAGAATGCGCACATGCGTATCGTTCGATTCACCCCCGGCCCAGATGCTGATTTAGGCCAAGATCCACTATTTGGTGTCCTAGAAGATGATGGCGTAATCAGCATCATCAGCGGTGATCCGATCTATTCCGGAATCCAAAAGACTGCAGCAACGATCGCTCTGAACAAGGTTCGTTTGCTCGCACCTGTTATCCCGCGTTCAAAGGTTGTGTGCGTGGGCAAGAACTACGCAGATCACGCCGCTGAAATGGGTGGGGTTGTTCCTGATGAACCAATTATTTTCTTAAAGCCAAACACATCTGTGATCGGTCCTAACGACACAATTGTGTGGCCTGAAATGTCAGAACGCATTGATCACGAAGCAGAGCTCGCAATTGTGATTGGTCGCATGTGTAAAGATGTTCCAAAAGAGCGCGTTAATGATGTGATCTTTGGGTACACCATCGCAAACGATGTGACGGCTAGAGATTTGCAGAAGAAAGATGGACAGTGGACCCGCGCAAAGAGCTTTGATACTTTCTGCCCAATCGGCCCATGGATTGATACAGATTTCATACCTGGCACACAAAAAATCACAGCAACGATTGCAGGCGAAGTAAAGCAATCTGCTCAGATCAGCGACATGATCTTTGACGTTCCAACAATTATTAACTTCATTTCACGCGTTATGACCTTGCTGCCAGGAGACATCATCTTGACTGGCACACCAGCAGGCATTGGCCCAATGGTTGCGGGTCAAAAGGCAACAATGGCAATTGAAGGACTTGGCGAATTAACTAACAAGGTGAGTGCGCAGTAAATGCCTAATAAAGTAAAAGTTCGTTTCGCGCCATCTCCAACAGGTGACTTACATGTTGGAAATATTCGCACAGCGTTATTTGATTGGGCATATGCCCGTCACACTGGTGGCACCTTCTTATTTCGTATTGAAGATACTGACACCACCCGCGTTACAGATGAGTACATCAACGCAGCTATAGATACCCTTAAATGGCTTGGTCTTGATTGGGATGAGGGTCCAGAAGTTGGTGGCGACAATGGTCCTTACCTGCAATCACAGCGTTTAGATAT
>CAIXVA010000182.1 GCA_903922745.1 uncultured Actinomycetes bacterium | reverse complement strand
TTCTGCGAACACATCGCTGATCGCACTTCTTCCAGTTGGTTCAATTTTGTTTGTTGGTGCTGGATTACTTGGAGCCGGAACATTGAAGGATCTCTCACTTGCCTTGTTCATTGGACTTGCAGTGGGTACATATTCATCGATCTTCATCGCACCTCCAGTTCTTGCTCAACTTCGCGAAAGAGAGCCAGCAATGCAGGCGCTTGCAAAGCGAGTGGGTTCACGTACAGGTTCGACACCAGCTGTAGCAACTATTACCGCAGATACTGCAGCAGTCGGTCGTGGTCCACGTAATCAACCAAAGCGTAAGGGTCGTAAGTAGGCCCTCTTGTGGATACTTTGATAGCACCAGTAATTAGTGCTCTCAAAGAAAATCACGCCTCAGTAGATTCAATCGAAGTATCTCGTGCCTTTGAAGTAGCCCGGGATGCTCATGAAGGACAACTGCGCAAATCGGGTGAGCCATACATAACGCATCCAGTTGCTGTTGCCGAAATCCTTGCGAACTTAGGATTGAATCAACCAACAGTTATCGCTGCACTTTTGCATGACACTGTAGAAGATACTGAATACTCATTAACCCAATTACGAATCGATTTTGGTGACGAGGTCGCCAATTTGGTTGATGGGGTTACAAAGCTAGACAAGTTGGCATATGGCCCAACGGCCGAGGCCGAAACTGTTCGCAAGATGGTTATTGCAATGTCGAGAGATATCCGTGTCCTAGTTATTAAATTGGCAGATCGTTTACACAACGCTCGTACCTGGAAATATGTTTCGACAGAAAGTGCGCTACGAAAAGCGCGCGAAACATTAGATATCTATGCACCATTGGCTCACCGCTTAGGTATGAACGCAATTAAATGGGAACTAGAAGATCTCTCATTTGAGGTATTAGAGCCTAAGAAGTTTGAAGAGATATCTAGGTTAGTTGCAGAACGCTCACCCTCAAGAGATGCCTTAACCGAGGAAGTCATTGGCGCCGTCAAAGATGATTTAGCTCAAGATAATATTGAAGCAACTGTTACAGGACGTAAAAAGCATTTCTTTTCGGTGTATCAAAAGATGGTTGTTCGAGGACGCGAATTTAACGATATTTACGATCTTGTTGGAATACGAGTTTTAGTCAATGACGTCCGAGATTGTTACGCCGTTTTGGGATCTATCCATGCACGGTGGAGCCCAGTTCCAGGACGATTCAAAGATTACATTGCGATGCCAAAATTTAATTTGTATCAGTCACTGCACACGACTGTAATTGGACCAACTGGAAAAGCGATTGAAATTCAAATCCGAACATACGACATGCATGCCCGAGCAGAGTTCGGTATTGCCGCTCACTGGAAATACAAGCAAGGCCCAAAAAATACAGATAGTTCTCCCGAGATGTTATGGCTTCGTCAGTTGCATGAATGGCAGAAAGAAACGGAAGATCCTTCGGAATTTCTGGAAGCGTTGCGTTTTGATTTGGGATCTCCTGAAGTTTTCGTCTTCACTCCAAAGGGCAGCGTTGTGGCACTTCCGGGTGGGTCAACGCCAGTTGACTTTGCATTCTCTGTCCACACTGATGTGGGACTTCGCTGCGCAGGGGCAAAGGTCAATGGCCGTTTAGTCCCGCTGGATTCCCGATTGAACAATGGCGATGTTGTTGAAATTGTTACCAACAAAAGCGAATCTGCCGGTCCAAGTCGCGATTGGTTGAATTTCGTTAAGAGCCCTCGCGCTCGTTCGAAGATCAAAGCGTGGTTCAGCAAAGAAAGACGCGAGGAAGCAATTGATGCCGGCCGTGAATCAATTGCACGACAAATGCGTAAAGCAGGACTTCCGTTACAAAAGATATTCGCCGGACATTCCTTGTTGGAGTTAGCGCACGATTTACGCTATCCAGATATCGATGGATTGTATTCAGCGGTAGGCGACGGCCATGTGTCGGCAGCTTCCATCATTGACAAATTAGTTTCAGCTCTAGGAGCTGATGACTCTCACCCAGAACCAACGATGGAAGTGTTTCCTAATCACGCGCCGACAACGCGTCGATCCAGCAATGCCGTTGATGTTGAAGGTACTGATGATGTTTTGGTAAAGCTTGCTCGCTGTTGCACGCCAGTACCAGGAGATCAAATTATGGGATTCATAACCAAGGGGAGTGGCGTTTCTATTCATAGAGCAGATTGCACGAA
>CAIXVA010000181.1 GCA_903922745.1 uncultured Actinomycetes bacterium | reverse complement strand
TTATGCGTGGGCAGTATTAGCAAGCACGAACCGGTCACATTCTCGTTATAAGTATCCATTCATAACATTTCTTTATACAAGGTCGGTGCTTTAGACTTTAATCATGGAATTACGAGCCCCGATCACCCCCGAAGATGTCCAAAGCAAAGATGCAGATTATTTGCGAGGGAAATTAGTTATTAATAACCTCTTCCAAAAGAATATCGTTACATACGTTCAGTCACATCATGATCGTATTTTGCTTGGTGGCGTTTCACTACAGGGTTCGAAAGTTTCTCTAGATGTTCCTGCCGAACTAAGTGCTGAGTATTTACTAGAGCGCAGAGAATTAGGTCTTGTTTGTCTAACTGGAAATGTCACAGTGGTAATTGATGGCAACACCCACGGTTTGCAAGCTGAAGACATTATTTATATCGGTAGAGGTTCAAGGAATATTTCACTCGAAGGTACTGCTGAAATTTATTTCACTTCCAGTATGTGCCATGCAGACCATCCGACAACTTTAATTAAAAAAGCTGATGCAGATTCAGTTGTGATTGGCGATAAGAAGTTTGCAAGCGAGCGAACTTTGCGTAAATACATTCATGATCAAGGGGTTCCATCTTCATCCATGGCAATGGGAATAACAACAATTCATGAAGGAAGCGTTTGGAACACAATGCCATGCCATGTGCACGAGCGTCGCACTGAGGCTTATCTTTACTTTGACTTAGACGAGAATGAAAAGGTAATTCATCTTTTCGGTAAGCCAGATCAATCCCGCAACTTTGTGCTTAGTAATAAAGAAGCTGTTATTAGCCCTGCGTGGTCAATTCATACCGGTGCAGGCACTACTAATTATAAATTTGTCTGGTCCACAGCCGGTGAGAACATTACCTATACGGATTTCAATCTCGTTCAAACAAAGAATCTAAAGTAATGACGAGCTGGCTTGAATCTCAGTTTTCCTTAAATGGGAAGAAAGCACTTGTTACAGGTTCAAGTAAGGGCATAGGCGCAGCAATTGCTCAAGCATTGGCACATGCAGGTGCTGACATTGTTTTGGTAGGACGCACAAAGGAATCGCTCGAGGCAACTAAATCTGCGATTGTGAATATTGGCCGAAAAGTTGAATTGGTTCTGTGTGATGTTTCTTCACCTGACGCTATAAAAGAAGCATTCGCAGGAATTGCCGACTTGAAAGTAGATATTCTCATTAACAATGCAGGCTCTATCTCAAGAGCCCCAGCTGCAGAAACTGAAATGCAAGACTGGAATCGAATCATCGATACTAATTTAAATTCAGTCTTTCAAATATCTCAGGCTTGTGGCCGTGCAATGATCGTTCAGGGAAGTGGCACGATTGTTAATATTGCTTCATTACTTTCTTTCCAAGGTGGAATCAATGTTCCGGCCTATACCGCCAGCAAGCATGGGGTTGCAGGAATAACTAAAGCTCTTGCAAATGAGTGGGGTAGTCGCGGAGTAACTGTGAACGCGATTGCACCAGGTTATATTTCTACAGATAACACAGCAGCATTACGTGCAGATGTGGATAGAAACGCATCGATTCTCGCTCGAATTCCAATTGGGCGCTGGGGCAACCCTGAAGATATTGCGGCAGTTGCAGTTTTCTTAGCGTCACCTGCAGCTCGCTATATAAATGGTGAGGTTCTTACCGTCGATGGCGGCTGGATGGGACGATGATTCATCTAATAAATGAGAAAAGAATTGTCCCTGTTGTTGCTATCAATGATTCTTCTAAAGCGGCAGATTTGGCAGCAGCGCTAGTTGCAGGCGGATTACCAATTGCTGAAATAACTTTGCGCACGCCTGCAAGCATCGATTCCATAAAGATTGCTGCCAACAATAAAGATTTACTCGTTGGTGTTGGATCACTACGCAATGCTGAGGATCTAAAGCGTGCACATGATGTAGGGGCTAAGTTCGCTGTTTCTGCTGGCTTCTCTCCATCGGTAGCAGTTGAAGCTGCGCGACTTGGCATTGCATATTTTCCAGGTGTTGCAACTCCAACTGAAATGCTTCAAGCGATTAATGAAGGCATTACAACCCTTAAATTTTTTCCAGCTGAAACTCTTGGTGGCGTTAATGCGCTAAAAGCAATGACTGCACCTTTCCCTGGGATTTCCTTCATGCCAACTGGTGGAATAAGCGCAAGCAATGCAAAGGATTATTTAGCATTAGCCTCAGTCGTAGCCGTTGGCGGATCATGGATGGTTGCATCAAAGCTCATTGATGATGGAGACTTTGAATCAATTATTGCTCTGACAAAAGAAGCTGTAGAGGTGTGCGCTAAGTGAAGCTAAAGCCAAAGAGTGAGTGTGCATTTGATCAAATCTCGTTAGGTGAAGTCATGTTGCGACTTGACCCAGGTCAGGGACGTATCAAGACAACTAGAACTTTTGACGCCTGGGAAGGTGGCGGGGAGTACAACGTTGCACGTGGATTGCGCCGTTGCTTTGGACTTCGCACCGCAGTTGTAACAGCTTTTGCAGAAAATGACATTGGAAGACTTGTCGAAGATCTAATTTTACAAGGTGGAGTTGACACGCAATTTATTCAGTGGAAAAAATATGATGGCATTGGTCGCACAACTCGCAATGGATTGAACTTCACCGAACGCGGATTTGGATTGCGCGGAGCGGTAGGAATTTCAGATCGTGGTAACACTGCTGTTTCACAATTGACCGCAGACTCAATCGATTGGGATGCAATATTTTCACAAGGAGTTCGCTGGTTCCACACAGGTGGAATCTATGCAGGTCTGTCTGAAACAACTCCAGGTGTAATTGAAGCCGCAATGAAGAGTGCCAAGAAGCACGGAACTAAGATTTCTTACGATCTGAATTATCGCCCAAGTTTATGGAGTGCAATCGGTGGTCAAGCAAAAGCACAAGAAGTTAATAGAAAATTAGCACCGTATGTAGATGTGATGATTGGTAACGAAGAAGACTTCACCGAATCTCTAGGATTTAAGGTTGAAGGATTGTCATCAAATTTTACTGAGATCGATCACACCGCTTTTGGTTCAATGGTTCAAGAAGTTGTTAAGAGTTATCCAAACCTGGAAGTTATTGCTACGACCTTAAGAAAAGTGCACACCGCGTCGCTCAACGACTGGAGTGCAATTGTTTGGTCTAAGGAAACAGGATTACTAAAGTCAAAGCTTTATGAAAAAATAGAAGTATTGGATCGAGTTGGTAGCGGAGATAGCTTTGCCTCAGGATTGATCTTCGGTCTATTAGATGGTCGATCATTGCAAGAATCGCTAGAACTAGGCGTCGCACACGGTGGATTAGCAATGACTACACCTGGAGATACAACGATGGCGTCATTGGCTGAAGTTGAAAAGCTAGCTAAAGGCGGAAGTGCTCGCGTTGAGCGCTAAGCCCAAAGCTCTTTAATTTCAACAACTCGGCCTTCATTAATACTCTTATGCGCAGCTAATCCTGTAACCACGCTAGTTACGCCATCTTTCAAAGTAACTTCTGGACCGGTTGAGTTCAAAATCGCATCGCGGAACTTAGTGTGTTCGATATATGAAGCACCGTAATGATGTCCCATGTACTTAACATCGTAGTTATGAACAATCTTCTGCTCATTTCCAGGTGTGCGAGCTGCCCCTGTCTTCCAACCAGAAAGCTTTCCAATTGAATCGCGGCGAGATGC
>CAIXVA010000180.1 GCA_903922745.1 uncultured Actinomycetes bacterium | reverse complement strand
ACGTCAGAATTTGCCAGTATTTGATCGCACCATCTGTGCGCCAGCAACTGGTGTGGCAAAGGGTGCTTATATCTTGAAGGATGTTGCAAACCCTCAGGCAATCTTGATTGCAACAGGCTCTGAAGTTTCATTAGCGATTGATGCACAAACCGCATTAGCTGCAGAAGGAATAAATGTCCGAGTAGTTAGCGCCCCTTGCCTTGAATGGTTTGCTGAGCAAGATCATGCGTATAAGGAATCAGTCCTATCCCCTAATGTCGTCAAAATCAGTATCGAAGTTGGCATCGCACAAGGTTGGCGCGAGCTTATTGGTGATAGCGGTGTAGCAATATCGTTAGAACACTATGGCGCATCAGCAGATGCCAAGCGATTGTTTAAAGAGTTTGGATTCTCGGTTGAGAACGTCGTTGCTCAGGTAAAGAAGGCGATCAAGTGAGCGTTCATGATGTAGCAAAAGCTGGAACATCTATTTGGCTAGATGATCTATCACGTGCAAAAATCACAGGTACAGATGCGCACTCTTTGCCTTCAAGAATCGCAAATAGCGGCGTCGTTGGCGTAACTACTAATCCGAGTATTTTCAGCGGTGCTATTAGCGGAGCAGCTGAATACAGCGCAGATATCGCTGCTATGAAAGGCGCGACGGTTGATGATGTTGTTAAGAAACTGACCACTGATGACGTCCGACAAGCATGTGATGTGTTTGCCGAAATCTTTTCAAGTAGTAAGGGCTTTGACGGCCGTGTCAGTATTGAAGTCGATCCACGCCTGGCAAGAGATACAGAAGGCACAATTGCTGCGGGTAAAGAATTGTGGGCAATTATTGATCGTCCAAATGTAATGATTAAAGTCCCAGCAACAATTGAAGGATTGCCAGCCATCACCGCACTTATTGCTGCTGGTATCAGCGTGAATGTAACTCTCATATTTTCGGTAAAGCGTTATGGACAGGTTATTGATGCCTTCATGAAAGGTTTAGAGCAGTGCGAGAATCCATCACAGGTGCACTCAGTCGCATCTTTCTTTGTCAGCCGGATCGATTCAACAATTGACGGTTTGCTTAAAAAGAGTGGCTCACCTGAAGCCGAAGCACTCTTGGGTAAGGGTGCAATTGCAAATGCACACTTGGCCTATCAATTATTTGAGGAGAAGTTTGGCTCTGAGCGATGGAACGCATTGTCAGCTAAGGGTTCAAATAAGCAGCGACCTTTGTGGGCTTCAACGGGAGTAAAAGATCCTGCTTACCCAGATACCCAATATGTAATTGAATTAATTGCACCAGAGACTGTCAACACCATGCCCCAATCAACATTGGATGCTCTGATCGATCACGGTGTTGTTCGGGGAAATACTATTTCTGGAAATTATGCAGATGCCGTTAACGTTTTAAAGGGTTTGTCAGCTCTTGGTATTTCATTAGATCAAATAACAACTGATTTAGAGATTGATGGAGTTAAAAAGTTTGCCCAAGCATGGGATGAATTACTCGAGAATGTAAAGGCTGCCCAACAACAATGATCTCAATCAAAGGAACTTCCCTTTCAAAAATTGACCGCTCTTCTGCCCACTACAAAGCGCTCCAAGAATTCCACGAACGCTTAAAGCACAAGGATTCAACTATCTGGGGATCAGATGCGCAGGCCGAAGCCTCTATTCGGTTGAATTGGATAGATCTACCGGAATCATCGCGCGAGTTATTGCCACAATTTGATGCACTCGCCGCAAAGCATCGAGACAAATCTTCCGTGATTTTGTGTGGAATGGGTGGATCATCACTTGGTCCAGAAGTAATTGCACAAACATTTTCAAAGAAGCTTTTTGTTTTAGATTCAACTGATCCTGATTACATCGCACATGCCCTACAAGCAGACCTCGCCAAAAGTGTTGTCGTTGTCAGCTCGAAATCTGGCTCAACAATTGAAACAGCTTCACAGCGTGCATTATTTGAAGGAGCTTTTAAAGATGCTGGCCTAAATCCAATTGACCATATGGTTTTTGTTACAGATCCTGGTTCTCCTTTGGACAAGAGTGTTCGAGAAGGTGGATATTCTGTAGTCAATGCTGACCCCAATGTTGGCGGGCGTTTTAGTGTTTTAAGTCCATTTGGTTTGGTACCTGCTGCTTTGATCGGTGTTGATGTTTCAGTATTGCTAGATAACGCCAGTGATACCAAAACAGCTTTCTTTGCTGACTCGCAGATGATGTGCGACATGGCATACCTGCTGACATATGTCGCTGATCAATACGT
>CAIXVA010000179.1 GCA_903922745.1 uncultured Actinomycetes bacterium | reverse complement strand
GCACGGAATCGATAGGCCGCACCAGTTAACGCACCTACTGGGCAGATTTGAACTGTGTTACCAGAAAAATATGATTCAAAAGGTTTGTTCTCGTAGATACCAACTTGCTGCAAAGCTCCGCGCTCATTCAAAGTAATGAATGGATCACTAGCAATTTGCTCAGAAAAACGAGTGCAACGAGCACATAAAACGCAGCGCTCACGATCGAGCAATACCTGTGAAGAAATGTTGATTGGCTTTTCAAATACGCGCTTTACGCCCTCAAAACGGCTTGAGCCTTCGCCTGTGCTCATCGCTTGGTTCTGCAATGGGCACTCGCCACCCTTGTCACATACTGGGCAATCAAGTGGGTGATTAACAAGCAAGAGTTCCATGACTCCGCGCTGTGCTTTTTCAGCAACAGTTGAAGTTAGTTGTGTTTTTACAATCATTCCTGGCTCAACAGGAATTGTGCAAGAAGCTTGTGGCTTTGGAAATGCACGACCGTTAATTTCAATATCAACTAAGCACTGACGACATGCTCCGACTGGATCAAGAAGTGGGTGATCGCAAAAACGTGGAATCTGAATTCCAAGTTGTTCAGCTGCTCGAATTACCAATGTGCCCTTAGGAACAGTAACTTCGAAGCCATCAATTACGACGGTGATCATGTCCACTACTTCTGTTGTCATTTATGCACCAGCTCCAGTAAATAATGTTGAGGCAACTGGATCAAATGGGCAGCCACCTTGAGTTAAGTGCGCGATGTATTCATCACGGAAATACTTAATCGATGAAGTGATTGGGCTAGTTGCACCATCGCCAAGTGCGCAAAATGAACGGCCCATGATGTTGTCACAGAGATCAAGCAACTTAGCAAGATCTGCTTCGGTTCCCTTTCCTGCTTCAAGATCACGCAGGATTTGTACTAACCACCAGGTGCCTTCACGACATGGTGTGCACTTTCCGCATGACTCGTGCTTGTAAAACTCTGTCCAACGCAACACCGCGCGAACAACACATGTTGTCTCATCAAATATTTGAAGCGCTTTTGTTCCAAGCATTGATCCTGCAGCTGCAACACCTTCGTAATCCAATGGCGTATCAAGGTGTGCATCAGTAAACAAAGGCGTCGATGATCCACCAGGTGTCCAGAACTTCAACGAATGTCCTGGGCGAACTCCGCCAGCCATATCTAGAATTTCACGAAGAGTGATTCCAAGCGGTGCTTCAAACTGACCTGGGTTAACAACATGGCCTGACAAGGAATAAAGCGTTGTTCCCTTGCTCTTTTCGGTGCCCATTGATTGGTACCAATCAGCGCCGTTATTGACGATTGCTGGAACAGATGCGATTGATTCAACGTTATTTACAACGGTTGGGCGCGCATAAAGACCTGCAATAGCAGGAAATGGTGGACGCAAACGAGGTTGCCCACGGAAGCCTTCAAGTGAATCAAGTAAGGCTGTTTCTTCGCCGCAAATATAAGCACCGGCTCCGATGTGTAGAACTACATCGATTCCGTTTCCAAGAATTCCAGCAGCATAAGCATCTGCAATTGCTTGGTTTAGGCGACGAACAACATGTGTGACTTCACCACGGATGTAAATAAATGCATGCTTTGCGCGAATTGCGTGACAAGCGATGATGCAACCTTCAACAAGAACATGTGGATTCGCCATAAGCAATGGCATGTCCTTACATGTTCCAGGCTCTGATTCATCTGCGTTGACAACAAGATAGTGATCCTTGTTATCGCCTTGAGGAATAAATCCCCACTTCATTCCGGTTGGAAAGCCTGCGCCTCCACGACCACGAAGTCCTGAATCCTTAACAAGCTGGATGACTGCATCTGGGTCCATCGCAAGTGCTTTTGCAGATGCGGTGTATCCACCATGACGCTTATAACCTTCTAAAGTAAATGAATCTTTGTCATCCCAATGAGCAGAAAGTACTGGAGCTAGTTTTGTCATTACTTGCCCTCTTTCGAAAGTTTCAAACCAAGCAAAGTTGGCTCTCCGGCTTGAACACCTTCATGTGCAAGTCCATCATTTAATCCTGCAAGAACAGCTGATGCTTCTTTCCATGTAACCAGCTTGTTGGGACCTCTAGTTGGTGGCTTTGGATTTCCTGCGCGCATTGAATCAACTAAATCTTTAGCAGATTCGACAGTTTGATTGTCGTAAAATTCCCAGTTAGCCATTACAACAGGTGCGTAATCACAGGCTGCATTGCACTCGATGTGCTCCAGTGAAACTTTGCCATCAGCTGTTACTTCATCATTTCCAATACCAAGGTGATCTTTAAGTGAATCAAAGATTGCATCCCCACCCATAACTGCGCACAAAGTATTAGTGCATACACCTACGTGGTACTCGCCCACTGGCGTTGGCTTGTATTGGGTATAAAAGGTAGACACAGCAGTAACTTCTGCCGCTTCTAGTTGTAAAACCTTGGCAATAACTTCGATGCCTTCGTTAGTTACATAACCTGCTTTTGATTGCACATAGTGCAGCAAAGGCATGATCGCAGAACGAGGGCGTGGGTAACGTTTAATAATTGAATCCATAATCTGGAGATCTTCATCTGTATATGCCATTAGCGATCAACCCCTCCCATAACTGGATCAATTGATGCAACCGCACCGATGATGTCGGCAACCATGCCGCCTTCACTCATCGCAGCTGTTGCTTGTAAATTATTAAATGATGGTTCGCGGAAGTGAACACGATAAGGACGAGTTCCACCATCTGAAACAACTGAGGCGCCGAGTTCTCCGCGAGGAGACTCAATTGCAACATATACCTGACCTGCAGGAACATGGAAACCCTCAGTCACAAGTTTGAAGTGGTGAATCAATGATTCCATCGACGTTCCCATGATCTGTCGAATGTGGTCCAGTGAGTTACCAAGTCCATCGCCACCCATTGCAAGTTGCGCGGGCCATGCGATTTTCTTATCTGCAACCATAACCGGAGCACCTTCAAGTTTTTCTAACTTGTCAACACATTGTTCGATAATACGAAGTGATTGTTCTAATTCATTCATACGAATTAAGAAGCGACCATATACATCGCAGGTATCTGCTGTTACAACATCAAAGCTGTAGTTTTCATAACCGCAATATGGTTGAATTTTACGAAGATCCCATGGCATTCCAGTTGAACGAAGAACTGGACCAGTAATACCTAATGTCGTACAACCTGCAAGATCAAGATATCCAATGCCTTGTGTGCGCTTCATCCAAATTGAGTTTCCAATAAGCAATGTTGCATTTTCCTTAAAGTTCTTGCGCATTACTTTAACGCCATCGCGAATCTTTGTGAGTGCGCCAACTGGAAGATCTTGCTGAACTCCACCTGGACGGATGTAGGCCATATTCATACGAAGCCCTGTGATCATTTCAAAGATTTCAAGAACTGTTTCGCGCTCACGGAAAGCAAAGAACATAGGGCTAATCGCACCTAATTCGAGTGCTCCGGTGCCTAGCGCAACCATGTGTGAAGAAATACGGTTGAGCTCCATCATCATTACTCGAATAACTGAAGCACGTTCTGGAACATCATCCGTAATTCCCAAGAGCTTTTCGATTGCTAAGCAGTAAGCAGTTTCGTTGTGCAATGGTCCCAAGTAATCCATTCGAGTGACAAATGTTGTTCCCTGAGTCCAGTTGCGATATTCCATGTTCTTTTCAATACCTGTATGAAGATATCCAATACCCGCGCGAGCTTCAGTAATGGTTTCGCCTTCTAGTTCGAGCACCAAACGAAGCACGCCGTGTGTAGATGGATGCTGTGGACCCATGTTTACAACAACGCGTTCTTCCTTTGTTGCACCAATATCCTGAACTAATGCGTCCCAGTCGCCACCCGTAACAGAGAAAACTTTTCCTTCAGTTGTATCGCGTGAAGGTGCGTATGGATCAAAAGTTGTCACTTGTAGCTCCTTCTTTCACTAGGAGGCGGTGTTGTTGCACCCTTGTATTCCACGGCAATTCCACCGAGTGCGTAATCTTTACGTTGTGGGTGACCGTCCCAGTCATCTGGCATCAAGATGCGAGTAAGTCCTGGATGGCCATCAAAAATAATTCCAAACATGTCAAAGGTTTCGCGCTCGTGCCAATTGTTACCGGCCCACACTTCGACAACAGATGGAATATGAGCATCACCATCTGCAACTGAAACTTCTAGACGAATGCGCTGATTCTTTGTCATTGAAAGCAATGGATAAACCGCATGTAATTCGCGGCCAGTTTGCTCTGGGTAGTGCACGCCATTGACTCCCATGCACATTTCAAATTTCAATGTGTCACGCAAAATCAAAGCAACTTCAACTAACTTTTCACGCTTGACATGCAAGGTTAATTCGCCGCGATCAACAACAACGCGCTCGATTGCCTCTGAAAACCCTGGGTAAGCACGCTCTAGATCATCTGCGACATCATCAAAATAACTTCCGTATGGACGCTCAGAAGAGCCTGCAGCACTGGCTTTACGGACAAGTCCGCCATAACCAGATGTATCGCCAGTTCCTTTTGCGCCAAACATTCCGTCAGTCATTACGCAAGCAAGCCCTTCATCTCGTGAGTTGGCTTTGCGTTCATTGCGGCAAGTTCAACTTCCTTGATGATCTGAGCGCGGTTTGCACCAAGCTTTGTGTTATTGATTTGTTCCTGCAATTTAATGATTGCATCAAGCAACATTTCAGGGCGAGGTGGACAGCCTGGAAGATATATATCAACTGGTACGACGTGATCTACACCTTGAACAATTGCGTAGTTATTAAACATTCCGCCTGAAGATGCACATGCACCCATTGCAAGAACCCACTTTGGAGCTGACATTTGATCGTAAATCTGACGAAGTACTGGTGCCATCTTGTTAGAAACACGACCAGCAACAATCATTAAATCTGCTTGACGTGGAGATGCGCGGAATACTTCGCTTCCAAAACGCGCGATGTCATATTTTGCAGCTGAACCAACAGCCATCATTTCAATTGCGCAACATGCAAGACCAAATGTGGCTGGCCACAAAGAGTTTTTGCGCATGTAACCAGCAAGTTTTTCAACTGTGGTTAATAAGAAACCGCTTGGGATTTTCTCTTCAAGACCCATTTTTTAGTCCCATTCCAATCCGCCGCGGCGCCAGACATATGAATATGCAACAAAAACGGTTGCAATAAAAATTGCCATCTCCACTAAACCAAACAAACCAAGTGCATCAAATGAAACTGCCCATGGATAAAGGAAAACGATTTCAATATCGAAAATGATGAAAAGCATCGCAGTTAAGAAGTATTTGACTGGAAAACGTCCACCTTCTACTGCTTGAGGTGATGGTTCGATTCCACATTCGTAGGCATCCAGCTTTGCCCTGTTGTATCTGGCCGGGCCTGCGAGCGCACCAGCGATTACCGAGAATGCTGCGAAGCCAAAACCTATGGCGCCTATCACCAAAATCGGAACGTATGGGTTGGATGTGGATATCACGGTCGAAATCCTAAGGTGCAGTGGCCTGTGCCAGTGACCGCTAGCCCTTAATCCCGCTGTGAACTGCAACAACCCCAAAAGTTAGGTTTTTCCAGGTGACATTGCTCCAGCCAGCTTTTTCCATTCGGGCTGCTAAGGCTGCTTGATCTGGCCAGGCCCGGATCGACTCGGCCAGATAAACATAGGCATCAGGGTTGGAGGCGGTCTTTGTGGCAATCGCCGGAAGCAGGCGCATGAGGTATTCGGTGTAGATGGTGCGAAATGGGCGCCATGTTGGGTGGCTGAATTCGACGACCACCATCCGCCCACCTGGCTTAGTGACCCGTCGAGCCTCTGTCAGCGCTTTATCGAAATCGGCTGTATTTCGTAGCCCATAGGAAATAGTGACAACATCAAATCTGTCCGCTTCAAAGGGCAGATTAAGGGCGTCAGCCTTGGAAAAGTTCAGGTATGGACGGGCTTTTCGGCCTTGAGCCAGCATTCCCTCGCTGAAATCGGTGGCAAAGACCGTTGCCCCAGCTTTGAAGAGGGGTTCTGAGGATGATCCTGGCCCTGCCGCCAGATCCAAAATCACCATTCCTGGCTGTGGAGCGATGATCTTTGTAGCCGCTTTGCGCCACGCCTTTGTGCGGCCCAAGCTCAAAAGGTCGTTGACCAGGTCATAGCGCTTGGCGACCCCATCAAACATTGCCGCGACCTCATCGGGATCCTTGTTCAAATTAGCGCGGGACATAGGCTCATTCTCCCTTGAAGTAGGCTCATCCACAACTTAGGTACGTTGAAAGGTTCCCCATGTCGCTATCTGCTACCTCGCTTCGATCCTCATTAATCCCCCGTTCAACAGCACTGTCAAACGCTGTCTTGGTTGTTAGTGGAGTCCTTGGGTTAGCAGCATTGGCACAAATTGCGATTCCGGTTCCGGGATCACCTGTTCCTGTTACAGGTCAAACATTGGGTGTCTTGATTCTTGGAACCACATACGGTTCAACATTAGGTTTCACAACTTTTGCGATGTACATCTTGGCGGGAATTGCTGGTGCGCCAGTTTTCGCAAACAGTGGCCATGGCTTGGATCGTATTGTTGGCGCAACAGGTGGGTACTTAATTGGAATGTTGGTTGCAACTTTTGTGTTGGGCCAGCTCGCGCGCTTTCGTTTAGATCAAAAGTTCTTAACCGCGCTTCCATCGATGTTAATCGGAACAGTGACTACTTTTTCATTTGGACTTGTCTGGTTACACCAATACACAGGACAAAGTTGGAGCTGGACAATCAAAGCAGGATTAACTCCATTTATTGTTGGTGAAGTATTAAAGATTGCTATTGCCGGAACATCACTGCCTTCTATTTGGCGAGTTGTTAACCGCAAAAATTCATAACAATGTCTCAACTAATCCCCATCACCACAAATCGCCTCGGCGAGCATTTGCCGTTGCTGGAATTGTTGCCAGATTCAAATCCGCTTGCCTGGGTTAGAAGTGGCGATGGATTGGTTGGTTGGGGAACTTATGCAACGACAACTGTTAGTGGCCCACATAGATTTGCGGATGCTCGCCATTGGTGGCAGAAACAGTTAGAAAAATTAGCAGTTACTAATACAGTTCATGGAAGTGGAACAGGACCTGTTCTATTTACATCTTTTTCATTCTCCCCTGATGATGTTTCAGTTTTAGTTATTCCACAGGTCGTAGTTGGATCCAAGGGCGACAAATCCTGGATTACATGGATTGGTTCAGATCCTCAACCGGTTCTAAAAATTACCCCTGACCATGTTTCTAATGCCGACATGGTCTGGAATGAAAATCCGCAAGCAGATATCGATTGGAAAAACCGGGTTGCAACAGCGGTTTCGCGTATTCAAGCTGGAGCTTTAGACAAGGTTGTTTTAGCTAGAGATATCACCATTACATCTAACAAAAGTATTGATCCTCGGCCAATCTTGAATAAGTTGGCTGCGGAATATCCATCCACCTGGAAATATTCGATTTCAGGATTAGTAGGAGCAACGCCTGAACTATTGCTTCGCCTATCGCGTGGAATGATTACTTCACGTGTGCTGGCTGGAACGATTAGTAAAACTGGTGATGATGCAAAAGATTTGGCACTTGCTGCATCTCTTGCCCGATCTTCAAAAGATTTGGCAGAACACGAATACGCGGTGCGATCTGTTGCAGAAGCAATCGAGCCATTTTGTTCTTCAACAAATGTGCCAGAATCTCCATTTGTTTTACACCTTGCAAATGTCATGCACCTTGCAACAGATGTAACCGGCGCACTAGTTGAAACACTTGCACATACAGATACATTTACAATTCTTGAACAATTACATCCAACTGCTGCTGTTTGCGGGACTCCTCGACCAAGTGCAGCTGCATTGATTTCAGAAATTGAAGGAATGTCCCGCGGTCGTTATGCCGGTCCTGTTGGTTGGATTGATGCAGCAGGTGATGGTGAACTTGGGATTGCACTTCGGTGTGGTCAAATAAACGGCGACACAATTCGTATCTTTGCTGGGTGTGGAATCGTTGATGGATCAGATCCCGAGGTTGAACTTGCTGAAACGCGCGCAAAGTTTGCGCCAATGCGAAGCGCACTTAAATAGAACTAAGTGACTCCACAATCTTCTTCAAATTATCAGCGTTTGATTCACGATCAGGTACATCGCACACAACAACACTAATGCCAGATATTGGTGCATGGATCTCGGCCTCTAACTCTTTAATGGAACTTATCTGTTTGGCATCAATACCCATTGCTTGAGCAATTGCTGCTGGACTTAATCCATGGGGTGTTCCAAAAACAGTTTCAAAACCTGTTACACCGCGCTGAGGAAGCGTCGAAAAGATCCCACCACCATCGTTATTGATGACAATGAAGCGACAATTAATAGCTTCCTTATGAATGAGCCCTGTTAAATCATGCAAGAAAGAAAGATCGCCCAGCACTGCAATTGTGGCTGTGTGGCCATAGGCAACGCCTAGCGCTGTTGAAATGTTTCCATCAATACCAGCTAGGCCACGGTTGGCATATGTATGTACGCCACCACGAGGTTGCGCGAAACCTTCAAGATCTCGGATTGGTCGTGAAGAAGAAACAAACAAAGCAGTGTCATGTGGAATTGTCGCTGCAATTGTTCGAGCAATCACCGCTTCATTCCAACCAACTAATGACCCAACTAGTTTTTGTGCACGCTCGGAAACTTTGTTCCACTTAGCAATCCATTCATCAGAATGAACAACACCTTGTAATTCAGGCAACTTTGTAAATTTACGATCTGCCTGGCGATCAGAATCCACGGTTGCAAGTCTTTGGTCTACAACATATGTAATTGGGCTGGATTTAATAAAAGCATTAATTGAACGTGACAATGTTGTTCGTCCAATAACTAGCACTGATTGTGGAATAAGCGTGCTTCGTATCTCTTGTGATGCTAAAAAGATAGAAGCGTGTGCAATTGCATCGGGAAATGACAGTGGATCTTCAGTAATCACTGGCCAACCTAAAACTTTTGTGAACTTAGTGATCTCATCAACAGTTAAACCACCACGATCGTGTCCGATTACAACAACTCCTCTAGCACCAACTAAACGAAGTGTGCCGGGCTTTGTGCGGGCAATAAATTCTTTTGGTGCAACATTAATCTGTGAAAGCCAATCAGAAGAATCATCAGGCAATAAAGGTTCATCAAACTGTAGATTCAAATGAATTGGTCCAGTGCGCAAACTATCTAGCGGCAACTCCATTGGATAGACAGGACCATCAATATCGGCAAAGTAGCGAACCGCTTTACCGAAAATACGTGCTTGCTCAGTTGTTTGATTTGCACCGGTCTTGCGCAACATCGCTGGGCGATCTGCGGTTAAAACCATCAGTGGTGCATTTGTGTGGCTAGCTTCAAGCACTGCTGGGTGGTAATTGGCAACGGCTGTTCCGCTAGTACATACAACTGGAACTGGTCGGCCGGTTGATTTGATTATTCCGAGTGCAAAAAAGGCAGCAGTGCGTTCATCAATGCGCACATGAACCTTTATTAATTTCTCTTGTGCTGCTTCATAAAATGCTAACGACAAAGGGGCATTGCGAGATCCCGGAGAAATAACAACATCTGTAATTCCGGCTTCAATCATTTGGCGAACGATTACGCGTGCCAGCGAGGTGGAGTTATTCAATTCAGTAGCTCCGATGTCCTCATGATGCGATTCTTCCACCATTCGTAGCGATCTGCACTTACATCCAAGCCATCAAAATTAGGAACCACATCAGCAATTGTGATCTTTCCATCAACAATTGGAAGGTCGGCAACATTTTTTGCCATCAGGGAGCCTGTTCCAAGCCCACAATCAAAATTCATATCCTGAAATGATGCAGCCAAAATAAGCCCGTAGTTAATTCCAACAGCACTTTCTAGCGCACTGGAAACTACAACAGGCAAATTGTGATGTTCTGCAAGTTTATGAGCACGTTTAATTCCACCCAGTGGATGCACCTTTAACATTAAAAAATTGATTGCACCAGACAAATCAACATTAAATGGATCTTTTGCTTTTCTTAGAACTTCATCTCCGACAATTTTCACATCCACGCGCTTTTTCAATTCGCGAAGCTCTTCGATAGTCGCACATGGTTGTTCTACGTATTCAATTTCACCAACAGAATTTAAAAATATCTCGGCTTCGTCAACACTCCACAAGCCATTCACATCAATTCGGATCACCGCATCTGGACGGATACTTCGAATTAAATCAAGGCGTTGTAGATCTTGGCTTACATCACTACCAACTTTCACTTTAAAGGTTTTAACTCCTGGAAACGAATTAATAATTCTCTCTAAATCTTGTACGTCGTTAAGCGCAGGGATTGTTCCGTTAACAGAAACCTCGGCACGATATAGCTCTGGTTTTGGCTGGGTTGCAGCTTCAATGGCAGAGGCTAACCATGGGGCAGATTCAGCATCGTCATACTCGAGGAATGGCGAAAACTCGCCCCAACCAAATTCGCCCTGAATTAAAGCAACCTCACGAGTTTGTATGCCACGAAACTTAGTTTTCATTGGCAGCGCAACTACACGCAAACTCGCTAGAAGTGTTTGATCCATGGATTATGGGCGCTTTGGAAACTTTCCAAAATCAGGTGCGCGCTTTTCTTTATAGGCATCGCGACCTTCTTGGCCTTCTTCTGTCATGTAGAACAACAAGGTTGCATCTCCTGCAAGTTGCTGCACTCCGGCAAGTCCATCTGTAGCAGCGTTCAAACTAGCTTTTAGCAAGCGAAGTGCCAACGGTGAGTTGCGAAGCATTTCGCGGCACCATGAAACAGTTTCCGCTTCCAATTCGGCTATAGGCACAACGGTATTAACAAGCCCCATGTTGAGTGCTTCTTGTGCATTGTATTCACGAGTCATAAACCAAATTTCGCGAGCTTTCTTTTGGCCAACATGCGCGGCTAATAATCCAGCACCATATCCACCATCAAAAGAACCAACCATTGGCCCGGTCTGACCGAACTTTGCATTGTCAGCAGCAATCGTTAAGTCACAGACAACATGTAAAACATGTCCACCACCGATTGCCCAGCCAGCAACCATTGCAACAATTGGCTTTGGTGTGCGACGAATCTGCACCTGAAGATCTAGAACATTTAGACGACCGATTCCCTTTTTGGCTAACTTGTCATCGCCAAGGTATCCATCATCTCCGCGAACACTTATGTCTCCACCAGAGCAAAATGCTTCGGTGCCTTCTCCAGTAAAGATGATTACGCCAACTTCTTCATTGTCGCGTGCTAAATCAAAAGCTTCAATCAATTCAATAATTGTTTGCGGACGAAATGCATTACGAACCTGTGGGCGGTTGATCGTAATCTTGGCGATGCCATCGCCCATTTGATATTTGATATCTACGAAATCTTCTCCGCCGGGTGCGCTCACCCATTGTGGAATCTCTCGACTACCAAATTCGCGCTTGATCGGCTTGCTCACATTTCCTCCATCGTCGTTGCTAGCGATAGCCTACGGTGGCAATGGATACCTCGTCACAACGAAAAATTCTGCGGGTCAGCCCTGCATGCGAAATCTCCCAATTAGCGGGAGAAATCACAGCGGCACTCGTGGGCGATGGCCCGACCCTTGGGTTCGGGGATATTTCATCGGAATACGCTCCGAGCTATGCCGCCGTTGCGATCGGAACATCAGGAACAACTGGGACATCCAAAGAAGTTTTGCTGACGTCAACGGCTCTCATTTCATCGGCGAGGGCATCTAATAAATTCATAGGCGCGAAATCTGGAGAAACCTGGTCGCTGTTACTTCCGCTTACTCACATTGCAGCAGTGAACGTAATTGTGCGTTCAATGGAACTTGGAACTACACCAATAGATTTGCGCGATGTTGACGATGAATATCCGAACGCTGACTACACCGCAATTGTTCCAACGCAATTGTTCCGCGCCCTAAATGGAGACCAACGTTTACTGAACCATCTTAAGTCAGCAAAAGCTGTCTTAGTTGGTGGCGCTGCTTTGTCTCAATCATTGCGCAATCAAGCTGAGTTAGTTGGAATAAAAGTAATCACAACCTACGGAATGACTGAAACGTGTGGTGGATGTGTTTATGACGGCACGGCACTTGATGGTGTTGAGATTGAAATTCGAAATGGAAAAATCTGTATTAAGGGACCAGTTCTTGCATCGTCGGTTTCGCTCAATGAAAGTTGGTTTGAAACGAATGATCTGGGTGAGTACGACAACAATTATCTAGTTGTAATTGGAAGAGATGACGATGTCATTATTTCTGGTGGCGAAAATCTCTCACTTAACGCTGTCGAAAATTCTCTTACCCTTGCCTATCCAGATGTTCAATTCGCCGCCTTTGCTGTTGAAGATCCGCAATGGGGGCAAAGTTTGCAACTTGCAGTTGTTGGAACCATCAGCGATGATCAAATTGCAGAGCATCTTGAAAAGAATCTTGGTATTTTTGCAAAACCAAAAGGTGTGCATCACATGTCAGCGTTACCCTTGATTGGTATCGGCAAGATCGATCGAAAGAGTCTGGCGAAAGGTATTGCACATGAATAAGTGGATACTTGGGGCACGCCCTCGCACTTTGCCTGCAGCCATTGCGCCAGTTGTAGTTGCATCCGCACTCGTAGGATCAGATTTCAATTGGTTTCGTGCAGCTTTAGGGTTAAAGGTTGGGATTTGGCTTCAGATCGGCGTTAATTACGCAAACGATTACAGTGATGGCGTTAAAGGAACCGATGAAAATCGAATTGGTCCAACTCGGCTAGTTGCAAGTGGTTTGGCATCGGCTAAAGCTGTTAAGAACGCCGCCTTTATTTCTTTTGCGATTGCAAGCATTGCCGGTGTTTGGTTATCCCTACTTACATCACCACTACTTATTCTGATTGGCATGCTCGCAATTGCTGCAGCATGGGGTTACACCGGCGGTAAAAATCCATATGGCTATAGCGGTCTAGGCGAAGTTTCAGTCTTTACCTTTTTCGGTTTAGTCGCCACCATGGGCACGTACTACGCTCAAACAGAAAAAATAACTGTGCTCAGTTTTATTGTCGCAATTCCTATGGGTGCACTTGCATGCGCGATCTTGGCGGTAAACAACATTCGCGATCGCGCTCACGATGAATTAGTCGGAAAGCGAACACTTGCTGTCCGGCTTGGAGATGCAAAAGCCCGTCGAGGATTCGTTCTACTCCTGGTTGTGGCTCATGTGGCAGCAGTTGCTACCCTGATTCCAACTGCATTACTGACTTTGCTGGTTACGCCAATGAGTTACTCAATTTCAAAGTTGGTTCTTAGTGGTGTTACTGGAAAGGATCTGATTCCTGTTTTAGGTCGCACCGGTAAGCTCCAACTTATTTTTGCCATGGTGTTTGCCATTGCCTTAGCGATACAATAAAGACATGATCCGCTTAATTCTTCCGCTGTTGTTGGTCGGTTTCACGATTTACACCTTGATTGATTGCGCACGAACTGATGAATCACAAGTTCGTAATCTTCCAAAATGGGGATGGATTTTAATTATTATTTTAATTGGAACTGTTGGACCAATTGCTTATTGGGTAGCTGGACGACCTAAAGGTCTTGGTGGTCCAAAACCTAAGCGACGTATTTTGCCGCCAGATGATGATCCAGATTTCTTGGGAAAGCTTTAAAGACCTGAGTACGTGTGCTTTCCAGTTCCCCAAATATTGACGTATACGTAATTGAACAAGAATGTAGAACCTGCAAATAAACAAAGCCATGCAGCTCTACGTCCGCGCCAGCCAATAGTTACGCGGGCATGTAAATAAGCCGCATATGCGACCCAAGTAATAAATGCCCACGTTTCTTTTGGATCCCAACCCCAGTAACGACCCCACGCACTTTCAGCCCAAATTGCTCCTGCGATCACCGCAAAGGTCCACAATGGAAATACAAATGCAACTAATCGATATGACAGTTGATCAAGAACTTCTAGGGAAGGAAGTCGCTTAGCCCACGCTGTTCGCTCGCCTTTAGATTCCATGTGATCTAAATACAAATATGCAGCTGCAATAACATTTGCTAACAAGAAGACGCCACCCGAAACAATTGCAGCAGAAACGTGAATGACTAACCACGTTGATTTAAGAGCTGGTACTAAGGGAGCGCTTGGGCGATACAAAACTGCAACCGCGGTTCCGAGAGTTAGTAACACTGAGATAGAAACTAAAAGTCCCAACCAGCGAAGATCATATTTACGCAACGCACCAAGATATGCACCGGTGAATGCAAGTGCGCCTGTAATCGAAAACTCGTACATGTTTCCCCAAGGCACTCGACCTGCTGAAATTCCACGTGCAATAACTCCTGCAAACAAAAGAATAAATCCCAAAATCATCATGGCCGTAGCAATACGGGCGACCTTTTCGGTGCGCTTGTAATCTAAAGTTTTTGTTGTATCAGTCGGAACCTTTACTGCCCAGGCTGTTTCATATGCATGTGCGAAAAATGACAATGTGTACACGGCCATGGCTGAATAAATGAAATAGTTCGATGCAAAAGCCCATGTACGTGACATTTATTTCTCTCCCTTTAGCATCCGAACAAACTGTTCCATTTCAATTTCTAACCCTGGTGCAGCGTTCTTAGCCAATCCAGCAACTTCAACATCTGATCCAACTCGAATCCAGATTCGGCGTCTGCGCGTAAACAAGGAAGCAAGTAATCCAAGGATGGCAACAATACCGCCCAATAAAGCAAACTTCTTTCCGGGATCTGCGACAAAGTTCAGATTTACCCACTGGATGTACCCTTCAAAAGTAATTGAGCCACCTGCGTAAGCAAAGCTTTCACCGGGCTTTAAAGTCTTGAGCCCAATCTGTTGCATTTTTGATGTATCGATTCTGTATACCGATTGAGGAATACCTGAATCCAATCCCAAGTCGCCAACCCAAGCCGATAACAATAAACGTGGATCTAGGGCTTTTGGAAAAGCGCTAAGCGCTCCTCCACCATTTGGAGATCGTGAATACGTTGGAACAAAGGAGCCAACAAATCCAATCTGTGGATTTGCATCGGGAACTTTAATTGCACCAATTGATCGAAGATTAGAATCTTGTGGCAAAAACGGAACTGGGCCTTGGAATGCGACATCACCATTGGAGTCTCTGACAGTCACAACTGGTGAATATCCGTTAGCTTGCAAGTAAATGCGGGTACTGCCAATCGTCAAAGGACTATTTACTTTGATGACTTTCTTTTCTATTACAGAAAAATTATCTCGGAGCAATGAAACATTTAATGTGTAATCCTCTGGAGAGCTAGTTTCTACGTTGTACTGGGCAACAAACTTGTCTGCGGTCAGCATAAAGGCTGGCAAATTTGAATCCTTATACAGTTTTCCATACGTCAAGGTGTCATAACTTGTTGGTGTATTAACAAATCGTTCACCAACATTGATGATTGCTTCACCACGCATTCCGAACAGTGAACTAAAACTAATTCCTAATAAAACAAGAATTAAGGCTAAGTGAAAGAAAAGGTTTCCCGTCTCGCGGGTAAAGCCCTTTTCGGCAGAAATTGACCCCTCTTTTTCGAGAACTCTAAAACGTTTGGACTTAAACCATGCTCGTGCAAGATCTAATTCACTTCCATTAGAAGTCCACGTTGAATGATGCTCAATTCGTGACAGGTTTTTAGGTGTCGCTGGTGGCAAAGCACGGGCAGCATGGAAATGCTCAATTGTTCTAGGTAAGACACAGCCAATTAAAGATATGAATAAAAGGATGTAAATCGCGCTAAACCACGGGGATCCATACACATCAAAGAGTGAAAAACGATCCATCCACTTGGCTAATTCAGGTGAATCCTTAAAGTACTGGCTTACCTTCATTGGGTTTTGTGTACGTTGTGGAATCAAAGATCCAGGAATTGCAGCTACACCAAGCATCAATAATAAAATCAGCGCGGTGCGCATGCTGGTTAATTGACGCCATGCGTAACGCAATACTCCAACACTATCTAGCTCTGGAAGTTCTGTTTGTTGACTCATTAAATCACCGGAATAAAGTCAGAAATAATTGAACGCATTGAATTCATTAACTGCGTCCATAGCCCGAGCACTTCTAGAACACCAATTGCGATTAGGAAAATTCCACCAATTTTAGAAATGAGATCACCACGTCGGTATATGAGCGAACGTAATTTTGCTGACTTATCTAATGACAATCCTGAAAGAATAAATGGAAGTCCTAGTCCTAAGCAGTAACCAAATGAAAGTACTGCGCCACGAACTGCACTTGATTCTTGAAAGGCAAGAGTCTGCACAGCTGCTAGTGCTGGACCGATGCAAGGTGTCCAACCAATTCCAAATAACACTCCAAGTAATGGTGCGCCTAGTAATCCGCCCGTCGTGCGCATCTTTGGTCTAATTGTTGGTGAAAAAGGAAAACGTCCGTAGAAAATAAAACCTAAGAAAATTGTTACAACTCCGAGAATTCGAGAGATGATTTCTTCGTTTGAGGATAGAGCGTTTCCAAGTCCTCCAAAGACTGCGCCGAATGAAACAAAGACTGCACTAAAGCCCATAACAAATAGGAAGGATCCCAGCAATACTTTTCCTCGACTTACTGAAAATCCCGCGGCAAATGAAAGATAGCCAGGAACCAGCGGCAAAACGCATGGAGATAAGAAAGAGATAATTCCCGCAATGAAAGCAAAAGGAAAAGCAGTTACAAGAACGCCTGAAAAGATCTGCTCTACAAAGAACTCTTTCATTCTGCGCTTACCCTTTCAATCAGCTGCGATAGAGATGCCACAGTAATTGCCCCTGAAATACGGGCGGCTACTCGGCCCTTTTTATCTAAAATTACTGTTGAAGGAATGGCATTTGCTGGTAAAGATCCCTTAAATCCAATCAGGATTGAATCATCAATAAGTGTTGGATACGGAAGTTTGAATCGTCGCGCAAATGCTTCAGCATTTGCAGGATTATCGCGGGTCAATATTCCGATAAAGGCAACATCTGTATATTTGTTAGCCAAGGAAGCAAGGGTCGGTGCTTCTGCGCGGCATGGTGAACACCACGAAGCCCACACGTTTACAACTGCAACCGAGTCCTTTGTGTATGTGTAGTTTGTCCCAGACAAAGTTAAACCCGTGATTGCTGGAGCTATTTTTCTATCTGCAATCTTAATAAAAGTTGTTGATCCATCACCAGATACAAAACTTTCTTCAGCTGACGATGTTCCGCCTCCGCTACACCCGGTAAGTGCAATTGCCATAGCAATTAAGAGTGCAAATTTCTTCATTACTTTTTTTCGGGCAACAGGTGTCGTGCTGGCTCAGAATATGTTAATCCTGAAATAAAACCTTCGTCGTCAAAATGGACGCTAGTTACAGATGCAAGTGTGCACTCACGTTTGCGAGGGTCATGCAATAGGCGACGATTTTCAATAGCGCTACGTAAAATCCAAATAGGTAACTGGTGCGATACGCAAATTGCATCCTTCCCATTTGCCGCATCTCTAGCTGCAAAGATTGCTGCAAGCATGCGATTGATTTGTTCTTCATATGGTTCGCCCCATGATGGCTTCCACGGATTCCATAAATGTTTCCACGCGGCAGGATGACGCAATACGCCGTCACCAACACCAAAAGGCTTTCCTTCAAAAATGTTTGCAGCTTCGATTAAACGTTCATCAGTCGTAATAGCAATGTTGTGAGCAGCAGCAATTGGTGCTGCCGTTTCTTGCGCGCGTTGTAGGGGTGATACATGAAGCGCACCTAAATCAACGGTCTTGGACCAATCACCAAGTGTGCGTGCCATCTCTTGTCCACGATCTGACAAATACCAACCAGGTTGGCGACCGTACAAAATCTTGTCAGGATTATGGACTTCTCCGTGGCGAACCACATGCACTGTTGAACTCATTGGGAAAGCATAAAGCGTCCCGAAACCCCTTCTATCGCTAAGGTAGTGACATGGCACTCACGGGCAAAAGAGCTGCCTTCTTTGATGTCGATAACACGCTTATTCGTGGCTCAACCATTTATTTCTTGGGCCGCGGGATGTATCAGCGAGGTTATTTCACCAAGAAGGACATTTCGCGTTTCGTTTTAGCCAACCTGAGATTTCGCTTAACAGGAAAAGAAAATAAGGAAGAGATCCAACGTTTTCAAGATTCTGCAACTGATTTCATCGGTGGGCACAATGTAAAAGACATTGAAGCGATTGCTCAACAAATTTACGACGAGTTTGTATCACCCGCAATGTGGCAAGGAACAATTGATATCGCGCAAACACATATTGCAAATGGAGTTGAAGTTTATTTAGTCACCGCTGCACCAGAAGATATGGCAACTTTGATTGCAAAGAGATTAGGTTTGACTGGCGCTCTTGGTAGCAAGGCTGAAATCAAGGATGGTCTGTACACGGGTCAAATGAATGGCGCACTATTGCACGGTAAAGAAAAAGCGGTCGCTGTTCGCGAATTAGCAGAGAAAAAAGGATTCGATCTAGCGGAATGTTTTGCATATTCGGATAGCAATAACGATCTCCCTCTTTTGCAATGTGTCGGGCACCCATCGGCAATCAATCCAGATGCACTGCTTGGTTTGCGAGCAATGGCCGAGGGTTGGCCGATTCATGATTTCCGTCGTGCCAGGTTTATTGGTCGTGCTATTTCCCCAATCGTGGTTCGTATCGCCGCGCTTGGAACCTGGTTGACCCCACGTAAACGTAAAGGCTAATTAACAAGAACTTCCTATATGCCAGTAATGTAGGCAAGTTATGGAAATGCGCTCATTCTCTGACTACCTACGTAGTGTTGATGATGCTGCCCTTTTAAATTTATTTACTGCCCGTCCAGACCTAGTTACGCCCGTTCCACCAGATATTGCCTCTCTTGCAGTGCGAGCTTGTTCTGCACCAAGTTTGGCACGAGCAATTGATTCACTCAATCAATGGCAATTCCAGGTTTTAGAAGCAGCGGCATCTTTGAATGAACCATTCTTGGAAAAAAGCGTTGTATCCCTTACAGATAAAGAAGCAAAAGCTGCATTAGAGCATTTAGTAAAGATTGGTCTTGTTTATCCGTCTGATGATGGAATGCGTTTGCCAACACAGTTGCGCGATGTAATCGGAACAGAGCCTGCAGGTTTAGGGCCAGCTTCGATGGCAAAGTTAAAGCTGAGCGAATTAGATGATGCACCTGCGGATGCTAAGAAAGTTTTAGACCGATTGGTATGGGGCCCTCCGCGCGGAAGTGTTGGAGATATAAAGAATCCTGGACCCGGTGTCACCTGGCTACTTGAAAAGAAGTTCTTAGTTCCACTGGATCAGCGAACAGTGATCTTGCCCCGCGAAGTAGCAATTGCTTTGCGCGGCGGAAAGATCCACAAAGAGCGGTTCATTAAGCAACCAAAATTAAGCGGAGCAAAGCGGGATGAACGCCAGGTAAATCTTGCAGCCATTGCAAATGTTTCAACAGTTCTGCGTTGGGTCGAAGAGTTGCTTAATTTTTGGGCCGACGAACCGGCAGATGCCTTACGAGCTGGCGGCTTAGGAGTACGTGATCTCAAAGTTATTGCAACACATTTAGGAGTCGACGAATCCTGCACAGCATTTGTTGCCGAACTTGCATACCTTGCATCATTAATAAGTATCGATGCAGATGATCGAATCCTGCCAAGCAATAAATTTGATATTTGGTTAATGCAAACACCTGCTGATCGCTGGCAGATGTTGGCATCACAGTGGCTAATTACGTCACGTGTTAGCGGATTAGTTGGTCGAGTAGAAGCTAAAAATGTTGCTGCAATTGGTCCCGAACTTGATCGAGTAAATGCAGCACGTGTACGTGCATTAACCCTTGAACTACTGAGTGAAAACGCAGGGATCGCTCCAGAATGGAATAGCTTCAAAGAAGTCCTGTCATGGCGCGCACCTGTACGTCGCAACTCTTCGCTGCAGGATGAGCTGGCGGAATGGACACTTCGTGAGGCTGAATGGCTAGGAATTACTGGCCAAGGAGCGTTATCTAAGTTCGGCCAGCAATTTCTAAACGGTGATGACTTAAGTTCTATCAACGAAGATCTACCAAAAACAGTTGATCACATCTTGATTCAAAGTGACAACACTGCAATTGCACCAGGGCCACTTGAACATGAAATTTCGCAGGCACTAGCCATGATGGCTGAGATTGAAAGCCGTGGTGGAGCAACTGTTTACCGATTTACTGAAAGCACAATTCGTCGCGCATTAGATCACGGTAAAACTGGAGATGAAATAAAAACGTTCTTGATTAAAACTTCTAAAACTCCAATGCCCCAACCGCTTGAATACTTAATTGCAGATGTTGCAAAGAAGCATGGCAAGTTGCGCGTTGGAAATACTTCTTCATTTATCCGATGTGAGGACACTGCGCTAATTTCTCAAATCATGAATGACAAGAAACTTGAAATCCTGGCTCTTCGCCGCATTGCACCTGAAGTTGTCATTTGCGATATGGATGCGACGGATGCGATGCGTGTCTTACGTGAGTGCGGTTATTTACCTGCAGGTGAATCTGCAAATGGAATGATTCTGACCGGACCTAAAAGTAATCGTGCATTAACAAAGCCACGACCTCCACGCGTGATTGGTGAAGTTGAAGTACCAACTACTGACAATCTGACAAACGCTATCCGGGCATTACGTACAGGTGAAAAATCAACGTACCGTCAAACTCGTTTGCGCCAAGTTGCAAGTGAAGCCTTAGGCCAGCTTCCCCGTACAACGGCAAATGAAACAATGGAAATTCTTAATCAATTCATTGTTGATGAGAAAACCCTTTCAATTGGATATGCCGATAACAATGGCGGAGTAACCCATCGAATCATTGACCCGATTCGCATTAGCGCAGGCGCCTTAATCGCACGTGATCATGCAACAGGTGAGGTCCAATCCTTCAGAATTCCACGCATCACCGGCGTGGCACCGCTATAGACTTATCCCATGTTGGCCGCCCTAGAAGCATTAGTTAAGTTGGAATCACCAACTGAAGATCTAGATGCCTGCCG
>CAIXVA010000178.1 GCA_903922745.1 uncultured Actinomycetes bacterium | reverse complement strand
TATGTAGTAACCCTTGATGTAACAAAGGGCGAAGAGACTTTCTATTCAAAGTCTGAAGTTTCTTTTACATGCAATAAGCCTGGTTATTCAACATTTATCGACGCAGTTGGTCGCTCAGTAATTAGCGCCACTCTTAATGGCGCACCCGTTGATACAAGTAACTTTGATGGCGAATCAATCTTTATCACCAACCTCGCAGCTGACAACCTATTGGTTATTGAAATCGAAGCTGAGTACTCAAAGTCCGGCGAAGGTCTGCAGCGCTCAGTTGATCCATCAGATAGTGAGATCTATCTGTACTCACAAGGTGAAACCGCACATATCCGCAATATGTTCCCTTGCTTTGATCAGCCATCACTAAAGGCAACTTTTTCTCTCACTGTCACAACACCTGGACATTGGGAAGCAGTTTCAAATAACCCAGTTGAATCAAAGGTTGCAAAGGGCGATCTAACTGAATGGAAGTTCTCAACAACTCCTCGAATAACTACATATCTGGATAGCTTAATTGCTGGGCCGTACTCACATGTTCATGACGTCTACAAGGGCCAAAAAGAGATCCCTCTTGGAATTTACTGCCGCAAGTCAATGATGCAGTACTTGGACCCAGAAGATATTTTCTTGGTAACTAAGCAAGGCTTTGAATACTTTGAAAAGACATTTGGTTTGGCATATCCATTTGAAAAGTATGACCAGATTGCTGTTGTTGACTTTAACTTTGGTGCAATGGAAAACGCTGGTGCAGTTACATTCCGCGAAGATGTATTGGTATTTCGCAGCCACATGCCAGAAAAGGCATATCTAAGCCGTGCAAACACAATCCTGCACGAGATGGCACACATGTGGTTTGGTGACATGGTCACTATGTCGTGGTGGGACGATCTCTGGCTTAACGAATCATTTGCTGAATGGTCTTCTTATTTAGCATTGTCAGAGGCAACACGATTTAAAGGTGCATGGTCTGAATTTAACTCTGCTCGTAAAAACTGGGCATATCGCCAAGATCAGCTCTCATCTACCCACCCAATCATCGCTGACATGGTTGACATGGAAGCGGTTAACGCAAACTTTGACGGAATCACTTACGCAAAGGGAGCATCAGTTCTACACCAGTTGGTTGCGCACGTTGGTCGTCCGCAATTTATTGCCGGTTTGCAAAAATACTTCGCTAAGCATGCGTGGGGAAACACAACTCTTAATGACTTGTTAGTCGAACTTGAAGCAACAAGTGGTCGAAAGTTAGATGCATGGGTTAATACCTGGCTACAAACTGCAGGTGTAAACACTTTGCGTCCGGTCCTAGAAATAGACGGTGGCACATATAAGAGCATCACTATTTCTCAAGAGGCTCCACTAGTTCCTGCTGGCTCTAAAGAACTTCGTCCACATCGCTTAGCTGTTGGTCTGTATGACATAAGTGGCGATGCTTTAAAGCTTCGCAAGAGCGTTGAACTAGATATCACAGGTGCATCAACAGTTGTTGACGATCTTGCTGGTGAAAAAGTTGCAGACCTTCTGCTTATTAATGATCGCGATCTGTCCTATGCCAAGTTGCGCTTTGATGAACGTTCGATTGCCACCCTTAAATCACATCTAGGAAAGTTAGATGACGCTCTAGCCCGCGCGCTATGTTGGGCAGCGATCTGGGATATGCATCGCGATGCTGAAATCTCATCAGCAGATTTCATCGAAATTGCACTTAACGGTCTTGCAGGTGAAAGTGATGATGCAATCGTCAATATCGTGCTTTCTCAATTAACAACATCCGTTGAGGCATATACAAAGGATGTAAATCGCAGCGCAGCACGTGAAAAGTTAGCGGACGGATTGTGGGCACTAACAAATAACGCAGCTCCTGCCAGCGACCTTCAACTGTTGATCTCACGCGCTTTTGCGATTAACGCACAGACTGAAGCTCAGACTGCAAACATCCGCGCATTATTTAATGGAAGTGCACCAGGGTTAAAGGTTGATGCAGATCTTCGTTGGTACTTCCTCATTGCCCTCACAGAGCGTGGTGCAACCACAAAAGCCGAGCTAGATGCTGAGCTTGCAAAGGACAACACAACAACTGGCAACTTGGCATATGAAACGTGTTCAGCTGCGATGCCAACAAGTGATGCAAAGGCCTATGCATTTAACAAGGGGTTAGATGCTGATGTTGCTACATCAATCCGTACCGCACTCGTTGCTGGTTTCCAGCGTCCAATCCAGAGCCATCTGCTTGAGCCATTTGTGAATCTTTACTTTGATAATCTCATCAAGGTGTGGGAATCACGTTCATATGAACCCGCAGCAAAGTTCGTATCTGGCTTCTACCCAACGTGGATTGTTAAGCAGTCAACTGTTGATGCAACTAATGCATGGCTAAATGGTGCCGGAAAAGATTCGCCTGCAGTCTTGCGAAAGCTTGTTAAAGAGTCACAGGATGGATTAATTCGTGCTCTTAAGGTGCAAGCACTCGATAAGTAATTATTCGATTTCAGTAATTACTGACGATGTCTTCTTCTGCCTAGTTGAAGTACCGGCATAAGTAAGTACTGAAATCACAACAAACAAAGCTGTTGGGATAATTAAAAATGTAACAACTGTTTCAAGGACAGATAAACCTGGAGCAGATGTTGCTGGACCTTCAAAGATTGTCATGGAGTAAGTGTAAATTACTTATGCAGTCGCTGCTGCCACACCAAATGGCTGCAAGTACGGCAACCATCTGTGATCTGTGCGACCTGTACCCAAAATTCTCCATGCCGCCCCCACTGGTTCGCGAGGCAATGTGCGCAAACGCCAGCCCAACTCTTTCAGGTGCTTGTCAGCTTTAACGTGGTTGCACTTGTGACAAGCAGAGACAACATTTTCCCAATTATGGCCACCACCACGGCTACGTGGAATCACGTGATCAATGGATGTTGCTGGTGCAGTGCAGTAAACACAACGACCACCATCACGAGCAAAAATTGCTCGACGTGACAGCGGAACAGAATGGCGATAAGGAATTCGAACAAATTTTGTCAGGCGCACAACTGCAGGCAAAGAAACTTGACCACCAGCAAATCGTAGAATTTCACCAGAATCTTCAACCATCACAGCTCGGTGATTCAAGACAAGGATCAGCGCGCGACGATCTGTAACGACACCCAGTGGTTCGTAGGTGGCATTTAAGACAAGTGTGCGCGACATATATCGCTCCCGATCTAGCGCCTGGCTGGCACCGATTGCATAATCTTGCACCAAAACACCCGACCGCGTGGGTATTTGAATGGGGCATTTAGGTAAAGATTTGGATAAAGTCTTGTC
>CAIXVA010000177.1 GCA_903922745.1 uncultured Actinomycetes bacterium | reverse complement strand
TGTTGTAGTTCTTTCAGCTGGCCCTGATTTAGTTGAACCAGGCCAACCTTTAAACAATCCAAGTGACGAGTACGAAACTAATTCTTGGCTTCTGACAACGGCTGTTCGTGAAGTTGGGGCAGTCGCTTATCGAGTTCACTCAATTCCAGATGATGAGGCGCAACTACAGAAGGTAATTGAGGATCAATTGGTGCGCGCTGATTTAATAATCATAAGCGGAGAACGCAACGATGATTCATTTGATTTAATCACTCGCACACTTTCGGGCCTTGGTGCTATCACCACCGTAGATATGGCTATCGAAGCAAGTGGCCGCCATAACTTTGGAACAATTGGCCCAGATGCCACCCCAGTAGTAACTCTTCCTGGGGATCCAATCGCTGCATACATTTCATTCGAACTTTTTGTTCGACCAATGATTCGCACAATGTTGGGAGCCTCAACAATTCACCGCCCTTCTGTTAAGGCTGCTCTTGAAAAGCCAATTGGCTCAACTGCGGGAATGCGTTCATATATTCGAGCGATCTTGGCTGATGATGGAAAATCTGTTACTCCACTCGCCGATCAAGACGAGCAATCTACTTTGTCTGATGCAAATGCTTTTATTGCGGTAGCTGAATCAGATACATCGCTAAAAACGGGAGATCAAGTCACTGTCGTAGTTCTTGAGCGCCGATATATCTAGTCTCATGAGCACTAGCTGGCCTGTACTTTTAGAGAACGAGCAGATCTATTTACGTCCATTGCGCTTTCGAGATCGCACACTGTGGAATCAAGTGCGTGCTGAAAATCGTGAGTGGCTGTCTCCGTGGGAAGCCACAATCCCTGCGATAAATGAAGAGAGCTATAAAGAGCTGCCTTCCTATTATGAAATGGTAAAGATTCTCAACCATGAAGCGCGCAATGGTCGCTCATTTTCCTTTGCAATCTGGCATGGCAAGAACTTAATTGGCCAAATATCTCTTGGCGGTGTTATTTATGGTGCGATGCGTGGGGGACATATTGGATATTGGATCGATCGCAATTTTGCCAACCGCGGCTATACAACCGCCGCTGTTGAAATGCTTACGCAGTACGCCTTTGAGGTTCTGAAACTGCATCGCGTTGAGATTAATTTGAGACCAGAAAATGCCTCAAGCCGACGGGTAGCTGAAAAAGCCGGCTATGTTTTCGAAGGCGATCGTCCTCGATATCTGCATATTGATGGCCAATGGCGAGATCACATCTGTTTTGTTAAGGAAAATTCTGCGGTTAAGTAGCGCTTAAATCCCATAAAAGCATCACCCCTTCCTTTAGATTTATCCATCATGACTTCGGGACTTATCTATATTGCGATCATCGGTATGTGGGTCGCTTATTTCGCACCCCGTTGGATCCATGACCGTAATGAATTTTCTGGAAAGTCAGTTGAACGATTCAAGAGCGCTCTACGTGTAGTCGCAAATCAATCTCCGCAAACTTCAACAACTAGTGGAGCTATTCACATTGATCTCGATCGTGAAGCAAAGATTCGCCAAACACTTTTGCGTCGCAGAATCTTCTTTTTAATAATCGCTTTTTCACTCATCACAACATTTGTAGGTGGAATTATGAATACGATGCCATTTATTTACGCAGCTGTTCCAGCATCTGGAATGTTGATTTACATTGCAAATGTTCGACGACATGTCATTGCTGATCAACTGCACAAGCGTCGCGTTACGCAATTGCATCGCCGTAGTTCTGGTGTTTCTGCCACAAACTTGGCTGAAGTTGTTCATCCAAAACCAAGTACAGAACATTGGATTCCGTTGTCAGAGCGCGAACTTAAAGGTGTTGTCATCCTGCCAAAGGGTTCTGCTGCAGAACGAAATGCATGGGAACCAACGGAAGTTCCTGTTCCAACATATGTGAATGCGCCAAAGGCCGTTACAGCAAAACGTGTTATTGACCTGACTACACCTGGTCAATGGAGTGAAGAACAAGAACGTCTTGAGCGCGAAGCACTTGCTGCTGCCTCACCATCTCGTGATCAGATCTTTGATCAACAGCTCGCCGATGAAGCTGTCGATCGTTTAAATCAAGCTCGCGCAGCTAACGAGTAATTAAATCCAGGATTCAAACCACATGCGAAGGTGCCAATCTTCGTATGTCATTACCTGCGCGGTATAAAGCGGTAAGAAGAAGAGAAAACAGAGCACAATCAGAGCGAATGCTCCGCCTACAATCGATTGCGAAATAGCTGGCTTCAAACCACTATCCAGTAATAGTTTTGCGCAATACACAATTGCCAAGATTAAAAACGGCTCAATAATAATTGCGTAGAAAGAAAAAACGGTGCGCTGTTGCATCGCAAACCAGGGCAGGTAGCCAGCTGCAATACCAAGTACAACGATGCTTGCGGCAGAGTCATGACGATGCTCAATTAATGACTTAATCCAAAATCCAATAACAACGATTATCGCGATAGTTCCTATCCACCATAAAATGGGAGTACCTAAAGCCAGAACTTCTTGAGCACAATCTTTGGCATCACAGTTCTTTGGCGTTGCATAAAAAAATGATGTTGGTCTGCCCATAACTAGCCAGCTCCAGGGATTTGCTTGATAAGGATGCTTCTCAGTTAATCCGGTATGAAAGTTAAGCATTTCTGAGTGATAGTGAAGCCATGAGACAAGTGGATTGTTAGACCATTGACGACTCCAGCCGCGATCAGAAACAAACCAACCGGTCCACGTAAGTGTGTAGACAAATACCGGCAATAATCCGTATTGAGCAAACTTGGCTGCCATTGGTTTTAGAGATTTTCTAATGTCATCTGTTACTAATATTCGGTAGATCGCAATCAGTCCAATTACGGCAATGAAATAGACGGCACTCCATTTGCATCCAATTGCTAATCCAAATGCAATACCCGCCCATATATGCCTATTGCGATGCCATAAGAGAACACCTAATACAGTGAAAAAAGTTAAGAATAAATCCAATAGCGCCGTCCGTGAATGAACTAGCAGTAATCCGTCTAGTCCCATTAACGCTGCACCTAGTGCAGTTAGTAATGGAGAGTAAAAGAGAACATGTACTAAGCGAGCAAAGAGAAGAATTAAGAGAGTTCCAAAAACCGCCGACGCAAAGCGCCATCCAAATTCATTGTCTCCAAACAACTTGATTCCGCTTGCAATGAGCCATTTACCTACAGGGGGATGAACAATGAATTCTGGATTTGAGCCATCCACTTCGACTCCATATTTCAAAAGGTTACGTGCTCCATCAACGTAATAGACCTCATCAAAAACAAAGCCCTTAGGTATTCCGAGATTGATAAGCCGCAGCACAAATGATGCAAGTGCAATCAGAATTGGAGCAATGGCGGCCATGGGACAAGAGTATGGGCGTTTACTCACAAATACTGAGAGGATTAGCCCATGACGCTCATCTTGGCAGCTACCCCATTGGGAAATCCTGGGGATGCCAGCCCTCGATTAAAAAGCGCAATTGAAAACGCTTCAATAATCGCTGCAGAAGACTCACGCCGCTTTCATCGTTTGTGCGCAGATATTCAGGTCACCTTTACCGCACGCGTTCTGTCTTTCTTTGAAGGTAATGAAGAAGATCGAACCCGAGAATTAATTGCAGAACTAAAAAGTGGCGCAACAGTGTTGGTTGTTTCTGATGCAGGAATGCCAACAATCAGCGATCCAGGTTTTCGATTGATGCGAGATGCCATCGCACAAGGTATTGAAGTTTCAGTTATTCCGGGGCCAAGTGCGGTCACAATGTCAGTTGCTTTGTCTGGTCTACCGACGGATCGCTTTTCATTTGAAGGATTTCCACCACGAACAGCTGGTGCGCGATTAGCTACATTTGAAAAACTTAGATTTGAAGAGCGCACCATGGTTTTCTTTGAAGCCCCTCATCGATTAGCTGAATCACTTGTCGATGCAGTAAATGTTTTTGGAGTAGATCGTCTTGGAGCGATTTGTCGCGAGATGACAAAGCGATATGAAGAAACTATTCGCGGAACCCTGGGCGAACTTTCGGCATGGGCAACAGCTAATGAAGTTCTTGGTGAGATTTCTCTTGTGGTTGCTGGCGCTGTCACGGATTCCGCATCTTTGACAGCTGCTGACATGGTTGGTCGGGTTCGTGAATTTGAGGCTGCCGGAATGGATCGAAAATCTGCTATTGCAACCGTTGCCGAAGAGTTTGGCATCGCAAAGCGTCTTGTTTATGCCGCAGTCGTCGATGCCAATAAGATGAGCCAGTGACTAAGTCTTTCTACCTAACGACGCCGATTTATTACGTCAACGATGCCCCTCATATCGGGCATGCCTACACAACCGTTGCCGGCGATGTTCTAACCCGTTGGCACCGCCAAAAAGGTGAATCAGTCTGGTTCTTAACCGGTACAGATGAGCACGGTCAGAAAGTTATGCGTACCGCAGAACACAACAATGTTGCTCCCCAAGCATGGGTCGATAAGTTAGTTCAAGAAGCGTGGAAGCCAAATTGGGAACACCTCAATATTGCTAATGATGACTTTATTCGCACCACTGAAAAGCGCCATACCGAGCGGGTTCAAAAGTTTTTGCAATCGCTAAAAGATGCTGGCCATATTTATGCTGGCAAGTACGAAGGCCCATATTGTGTTGGCTGCGAAGAGTTCAAACTTCCTGGAGATTTAATCGACATTGATGGCGCCAAGTGCTGTCCGATTCACAGCAAGCCAATTGAGTTAGTAAATGAGAACAACTGGTTCTTCAAGTTGTCTGCCTTCGTTGAACCATTACTTGCTCATTACAAAAACAATCCTGATGCGTGCCAACCAGAAAGTGCACGTAACGAGGTCGTTTCATTCCTTGAAGGTGGAGTTTCAGATCTTTCTATCTCTCGTTCCACATTTGACTGGGGTATTCCGGTTCCGTGGGATACAGATCAAGTTGTCTATGTTTGGTTTGACGCGTTGCTTAACTATGCAACAGCGGTTGGATTGACAGATGCACCTGATTCAGAAGGTGGCAAGAAGTTTGCCCAAACGTGGCCAGCAGATGTGCATCTAGTTGGTAAAGATATTTTGCGTTTCCACGCAGTTATCTGGCCAGCGATGTTGATGGCTGCAGGACTTGATGTGCCAAAGAAAGTTTTTGCTCATGGCTGGTTATTAGTCGGCGGCGAAAAGATGAGCAAGAGCAAGCTCACCGGAATTGCTCCTAAGGACATTACAGATCACTTTGGAATTGATGCTTTCCGTTATTACTTCTTGCGCGCTATCCCATTTGGTACTGACGGATCTTTCTCTTGGGAAGATATGAGCGCCCGCTACACATCTGAGCTTGCAAATGACTTTGGAAACTTGGCTTCTCGAAGCGCAGCAATGGTTGAAAAGTACTGTGCTGGTGTACTTCCAGCTGTTAGTCATGACGCCGGACTTGAAGCTGCCTTAGCTGATGCAGTTACAAAAGCTGATGCTGCGATGTGCGCTCTTGATTTCCAAGGCGGAATTTTGGCGATCATGGATTTCTGTAAGCAAGTTAATGGTTATGTAACTATCAAAGAGCCATGGATTCTTGCTAAAGATCCTGCCAATCAGGCACAGCTAGAAGAGATTTTGTATAACACCGCTGAATCTTTGCGCGCACTTGCGGTTCTGTTGCACCCTGTGATGCCGCAGACCTGTGAAATCTTGTGGCAGAGCCTTGGCGCTCAAGCAGCACTTGGAGATTTGTCTGCACAAAAGATTTCAGATGTTGCCACATGGGGACAATTACCAGCAGGTGCAACTGTTACCAAAACTCCAGTTTTGTTCCCACGTCTAGAAACTCCTGCCTAAACACCAATGGCTGATCGCCACAATCGCGATATCGATAGACCTCGCGCGCCCTTGCCAGAATCCCTACCGGTTCCAACAGTTGATGCGCATGCGCATATGGAG
>CAIXVA010000176.1 GCA_903922745.1 uncultured Actinomycetes bacterium | reverse complement strand
TTAATTAACTTCCTAGTTTTTTAAGTGCTTCTCCGCTAACGCGATACACAGTCCACTCATCCATGGCCACTGCCCCTAAGGATTTGTAGAAGTCGATGCTTGGTTGGTTCCAATCCAGAACCCACCACTGCAATCTCTCGTAATCACGTTCAACGCAAATCTTTCCTAATTCTTTGAGGAAAGCTAGGCCGTATCCCTTGCCACGATATGCGGGATCAACGTAGAGATCTTCAAGATAAATGCCAGGCTTGCCAACCCATGTGGAATAGTTAAGGAACCAAATAGAGATTCCAACTACAAGACCGTTATCTTCTGCAACATGGCAGTAAGCAACAGGGTTTTCCCCAAAGATTGTCTCTTCGATTTGTTCAATTGTGGCTTTTGCTTCCAAAGGCGCCTTTTCATACTCAGCTAGATCTTTAATCAGCTGATGTATGCGAGGTGCATCTGCTTTAGTTGCATAACGAATCATTGCGGCAGTCTATAACGGTTGCGGGGGAGTCTTTGGATAAGTAGGTCATCAGTCAATGTTTTCAATGCTTTTTCGACCTGTGACTCTTCAGGCCACAACTTCTTTATTGCAGATTCTGTGAGTGATTCATTCTCACGAAGTGCCTGAACAATAGTTCCACGGCATTTGCGATCTGTGCCATGCCAATCTTGTGATTTGCGAACTAGATCCGTTTTTGGATAACCATTCTTGCGCCATTGGCACTGACCAATTATTGGGCAGAGTTCACATGCAGGGTTCTTTGACGTGCAAACAAGTGCGCCAAGTTCCATTGTTGCAGCAGCCCACAGGTGTGCGTTTTTGGTTGGCAATATCTCAAGTCTGCGAGCTTTTTCCCGAGAAGTGGCGGCCGGCTTTGGATGTTCTTCACCGTCAATTGCGCGAACCAGTAATCTGCGGATGTTCACATCCATAACAAGTGATCTTTGTTCAAATGCAAAGGCTGCAATGGCAGCGGCGGTGTATTCACCGATGCCAGGTAGTAGCTGAAGTGTTTCTTGATCTTCTGGCACGGTGTTATTGAAATCTTCAGCGATGATTTGTGCCGCAGCGTGTAGTCGCAGTGCACGGCGTGGATAGCCAAGACGTCCCCAGGCGGTAATGACTTGTGCAGGTGTTGCCTTTGCTAAATCTGCAGGAGTTGGCCAACGTTGCATCCACTCATTCCACTTAGGAAGAACGCGGTTAACTGGGGTTTGTTGCAACATGTATTCGCTGACCATTACACCCCAAGGTGTTGTGTCGCGCCACGGTAGATCTCTTTTGTTCTTTTTAAACCAGTTCAGAATTGGTTTTTCTAACGAACTCATTCGCCGGTGATTTTTACCCGTTTTAGAGCAGCATCAAGACGTGAAACCTCAACGATCTCCATGCCATCAATCTTTGTGTCTGATCCAGTTGGAACAAGAGCGCGCTTAAAACCAAGACGATATGCCTCTTGCAGTCTGCGATTAACACCGCTGACCTTGCGAATTTCACCAGCTAAGCCAACTTCACCGATTGCGACTAAATCTGAGGGCAGAGCAAGACCTTTTGCAGCAGAGGCAACAGCCAAAGCAAGGGCTAAATCAGCGGCAGGCTCTGTCATTTTCATACCGCCAACAGTTGCTGCATAGACATCGCGGCCGCCAACTCGAACATTTGCGCGCAGTTCTAACACTGCAAGAGTCATTGATGTGCGAGCTGAGTCCAAACCTGAAACAACACGACGTGCATTTCCGTAATCATTTTCACGACCAGCAGAGACAAGTGCTTGGATTTCTGCCAATAGTGGGCGTCGTCCTTCAAGAGTTACCGTTACACATGTGCCTGGCACAGGTTCTGCATGGCGTGATGTGAACAAACCAGTTGGATCAAGTACAGATTCAATTCCGGTATCACTTAAGTCAAAGCAGCCAACTTCATCTGATGCACCAAAGCGGTTCTTGATTGCGCGGATTAAACGAAGACGTGAATGACGTTCTCCTTCAAACTGCAAAACAACGTCAACGATATGTTCTAGAAGTCTAGGACCGGCAATCGAACCATCTTTTGTTACATGTCCGACAAGAAGAAGTGTGATGTCACGATCTTTACAGATACGAATAAGTGCACCGGCAACTTCACGAACTTGCGTGACTCCACCAGGTGCGCCATCTGCTGCAGAGCTACCGATAGTTTGTACTGAGTCAATGATCAGTAGTTGTGGTTTAACAGAATCGATGTGGGCAATTACTGCACCAAGATCTGTTTCAGATGCTAGAAATAGTTGAGGATCAATTGCATTGATGCGCTCTGCGCGAAGTCGTACTTGTGAGGCAGATTCTTCACCGCTTATATAGAGTGCAAAGATTCCCTTTGCTGCAGATTGCGCGGCAACTGACAGTAGCAAGGTTGATTTACCAACACCCGGTTCACCCGCTAATAAAATTGCAGCTCCCGGGACTAATCCACCACCAAGAACGCGATCTAACTCTGAAACACCTGTTGGACGTGCGTGGGCTGCAGATAAATCAACATCACCGATGGGAGTTGCTTTAGCGGTTACATTTCCTGCAACTAGTGATAATTTCTTAGGCGCAGCAATCTCTTCAACAACGCCCCATGCTTGGCATTCACCGCAGCGACCAACCCATTTTTGAGATGTCCAACCGCACTCTGTGCAGCGGAATGGATCTTTTTCAACCTTGGCCATGAGGTAACCCTATGACAAGGCACTGACTATTTCTTCTGGGCAGCCAATGTTGCTGGATGCTGAATGATAAATAGCGGAAGGTTACGGGCTGCAGAGTCACGGATGTGTTCCATGCGGACATCACACAGACGAGCTAGTTCGTTATAGGCATCTTTGCCCATCAGAAGTTCAAGCTCGTACTTGTTCGAGATATACACAGGCTCTGTTCCAACGTGAGCATCACTGTTACTTGTGCAGTACCAGTCAAAATCTTCTCCACCATCGCCCCATGCAAGGCGTTCGTACTCACCAATTACTGTTACTGAGTATTCGCGCTCACCGTATTCGCGAGTTTCAAAACTACGACGCAATGGCAACTGCCAGCACACATCAGGCTTTGTATCTGCAAAGTGCTTTCCATCGCGTTGTGCAACATGGTGGAGTACGCAACCAAATGATCCTGTAAAACCTTCTGCTTCATAACCCTTACGGTTTAAGAAGATGCAACCATCGTCAACGCGACGAGTTTTGCGTTCGCCATCTTCATCTTTTTCAGAAATACGTAATTCTCCGCCAGGCTTCTTTGGACGGGCTTCGTTATAGAACTGCCACATTTCAGGAGTTAAGTAAGCAGCAGCTTTAACTGTTCGCTCTTCATCTGCCTTATCTGTATACATCGCACCTTC
>CAIXVA010000175.1 GCA_903922745.1 uncultured Actinomycetes bacterium | reverse complement strand
GATCCCATTAATCGCTGGATACAGTGTTGCAAAAACCTTGCATGCATTTCATGCAACAGTTAAATGGCCTAATGATATTTTGATTAATAATAAAAAAGTTTCAGGACTTATTGCCGAAGTAGTTGGTAACGGAGTTGTAATTGGCATTGGCATAAATGTTGGTATGAGTGAAGATCAACTTCCAGTTGAATCAGCGACATCCTTATTAATCGAAGGTGGAGTTGATTTAACGCGTGATGAGATTTTATGTGAGGTACTGGAAGAGTTCGAAGAGCATTTTGTGCAATGGGATCAAGGGATCGACGAAGTTCAACCGCTGTACATGCATCTAAGCGCCACCTTGGGCAAGGAAGTTCGTGTTGAATACCCGGGCGGGGCCACACACTTGGCTGTAGCCGAATCGATTTCAGATATGGGAGCCCTCGTCTTGGATGATGGGACCCATGTTCAATCTGCTGATGTAATTCATCTACGATAAGCCGGTGAGCAAAGCCTTTCCAACAGTTGGCGTCATCGGCGCTGGACAGCTTGCTCGAATGAGTATTGCACCCGCAACTGCCCTAGGTATTAATTTATTGTTACTTGCAGCCGATTCCAATGACTCTGCTGCTCAAATGACGCAGCATGTAGTTGGCGATTACACCGATCTAAAAACAGTTAAAGAATTTGCAGCACAATGTGATGTCATAACTTTCGAACATGAATTGATTCCGTTGAGCATCATCAAAGCGTTAGAAGCTGACGGAGTAGTGGTTCGTCCATCATCTGCAGCATTTGAATTTTCACAAGATAAAGCAGCAATGCGCCAGAAACTACAAGCATTCCCTTCACCAAAATTTCAAATTGTAACCGCTAAAGATCAAGTAGACACGTACCCAGTTATCGCCAAGGCAATTACTGGAGGATATGACGGTCGCGGTGTTTGGAAAGTAAATTCAGCAAAAGAATTGGGCGATCTATTGCAACAGCTACCAAAGTTGCTAGTGGAAGAGTTGATTGAATTTGATTATGAAATTGCTGTAATGGTTGCGCGTTCACCTCATGGACAAGCAACGACGTGGGCTCCTACACAAACTGTACAAAAAGATGGAATCTGTGTAATGACAATTTCTCCTGCTCCACAACTTTCAGCAGCATTAAGTGAAAAAGCGCAAAAGCTTGCTCTAGATATTGCAGCTGAAGTCGGAGTAGTTGGAGTGATGGCAGTTGAAATGTTTGTAAAAGACAATAATTTATATATTAATGAATTGGCTATGCGTCCTCACAACTCCGGACATTGGACAATTGAAGGTTCTCATACGAGTCAGTTCGAACAACATTTGCGCGCAGTCTTAGATCTACCCCTTGGTGACCCTTCAATGACAGCACCTATGGCTGTAATGGGAAATGTTTTGGGTGGCAGTAAAACAGATATGTATCGTCCGTATCTGCACTTGATGGCACGTACGCCTGCGCTTAATTTCCATCATTACAAGAAGGATGTCCGCCCCGGTCGAAAAATTGGCCATGTAACTTTGTTGGGTAAAGACCTCGTAGAATTAACCCACGAAGTCCAACATGCGGTGGATTACATGAGCGGAGAAATCGATGAGTGATGTAGCAATCATCATGGGGTCTGATTCAGACTGGCCAACAATGGAGGAAGCCGCAAAAGTTTTGGATGATCTTGGAATTTCATATTCAGCAGATGTCGTTTCGGCGCACCGTATGCCACTTGAAATGGTTGAGTTTGCTCAAACTGCGCAATCCAAAGGCTATAAAGTAATTATTGCTGGTGCCGGTGGTGCCGCACATTTACCAGGAATGGTCGCTTCATTGACAACACTTCCAGTTATTGGCGTGCCTGTTGCGTTGAAGAATCTTGATGGAATGGATTCATTGCTTTCAATCGTGCAAATGCCAGCTGGTGTTCCGGTAGCAACTGTCGGAGTTGGCAATGCAAAGAATGCCGCGTTACTTGCTGCAAGAATCCTTGGTGTATCTGATGCAGCAATATCTGCAAAGGTCGCAAATGGTTTAAAGGAAATCAATAAGATTGCAAAGGAAAAAGGCGAGAATTTAAACTCTTGTCGCAATCACAAAACAGGTTTTTAAGCTCGAGCGCGATATTCAATCGCAGGGCAACGGTCCATCACAGTAAGTAAACCTGCAGCCTGTGCTCGTGCAATTGCTTCGTTATCAATTACATCTAATTGCAACCAGACCGCTTTAGCACCAATTGCAATTGCCTCATCGACTACTTTTCCAACGAGTGTCGAGTTAACAAAGCAATCAACGACATCTACAGATTCTGGAATTTCTGACAAAGTTTTGTAGCCAGTTTCTCCGTGT
>CAIXVA010000174.1 GCA_903922745.1 uncultured Actinomycetes bacterium | reverse complement strand
GTCTAAAGTCAATGAATTAGTTGAGGCGGAGCGGGCAGCAGATCGTGAGCGCAACGCTTTAGAAGCAAAGCTTGAAGCGATGAAACTGACTTCACAAAATCGCGACGGGGCATCAGCTCTACTTCGTGATTCACGTGGAGTTTCTATTCTGGGCAGCATTGCAGGCTTAATTGAGATTGATAGTGGCTGGGAGTCTGCAGCCGCCGCTGCACTTGGCACACTAGCTGATGCTGTTGTTGTGCAGGATCTTTCATCTGCTGTGACAGCCCTGACAACATTGCGCAGTGAAAATCTTGGACAGGCTGATGTTTTGGTTTATGAGCCAGGACAAACTGGCAATGGCAATATCCCCGCAGGACTGACACCACTTTCGGCCCATATTCGTTCAAGCACAATTGGGGATCTCCTTTCTTCACTACTTGCTTCAACTGTTGTCGCAGAAAATGCCAACGCAGCCGAGGCGATTTTGAGATCTCATCCAGGAGTAACAGTTGTTACGCGAGATGGAGATGTAATTTCTCGTGGTCGTGCACGTGGTGGTTCAAAATCTTCATCGTCGCTAATTGAAATCAAGGCCCTGATTGAAGGACTTGAGAGCAAGTTGCAGGACATTACGCACAATTGCGATCGCTTAAAGTTTGAAATCTCAACTGCAACCGCAGAACTTTCGTCACGTCAAAGTGATTTTGATGTTGCTCTGTCCAAGCTCAACGAGTCTGATGCTCGTATTGCAGCCCTGACCGAGCAGTTGGCAGTTTCTGGACAAAACATGAAGTCAGCAGTGGCAGAAGTTGAGCGTCTTAATACCTCTATTAGTGAAGCCACTACAGCTAAATCTCGCGATGAAGGTGAAATTGTCATCGCACAGAATCAATTGCAACAACGTGGTGAAGTGGCTGAGCCTGATCATTCACATGCAGAGGATTTACGTAATCAAGTTTCAGTTGCTCGTACGTCAGAGGTTGAAGCACGTTTGGCTGTTCGTACGACTGAAGAGCGCGTTGATTCAGTAGGTGCACGAGCATTGGCACTAGAACAATCAGCCCAAGCCGAACGTGATGCGTCAGAGCGCGCAATCATTCGCCGTAGTGCTCGAGCTCGTGCTGCAGTTATTTCACAGGCAGTTGCAGAAGCTGCATATGAAGCACTGATTCACATTGAGCGTTCGATTGCTAAGGCTGCTATAGAGCGTGGTCGCCTGGAAGAGTCTCGCGCGGCGCGCGAAGGTGAAACTTTGACCGTTCGCACACGAGGTCGTGAATTAACATCAGAGCTTGAGCAATTAACGACAAGTGTTCACAAGGATGAGATTGCTCGTGCAGAACAAAGACTACGTATTGAAACTCTTGAGACTAAAACTGTTGAAGAGTTTGGAATCGATACAATAACTTTGGTCAATGAATATGGTCCAGACAATGATGTTCCAACATTCCACGAAACCGATGAAGGCGAAATTGTTGCAACTGAGCTGGTTCCATATCGTCGCGATCAGCAAGAAAAGCGTTTGGCCTCTGCCGAGCGTTCACTGAACTTACTGGGCAAGATCAATCCACTTGCTCTAGAAGAGTTCACTTCGCTGGAAGAGCGACTTAAATTCCTTGCTGAGCAGCTTGAGGATCTTAAGAACACCAAAAAGGATTTGTTAGACATTATTAAAGAGGTTGATGATCGCGTTCAATCAATCTTTATGGAGGCATTCACAGAAACTGCCAAGCACTTCGAGGATATTTTTGCTCGCCTGTTCCCAGGTGGAGATGGTCGTTTGATCCTTACAGATCCAGACAACCCATTAACAACAGGTGTTGATGTTGAAGCGCGCCCACCAGGAAAGCGCATTAAGCGTCTTTCATTGCTATCAGGTGGAGAAAAGTCTCTAACAGCAGTTGCCATGTTAATAGCAATTTTTAAGGCCCGCCCAAGTCCTTTCTATGTTCTAGATGAGGTCGAAGCAGCCCTGGATGATGTCAACCTCGGACGCTTACTTGTTGTTTTGGAAGAGCTTCGAGCAAGTTCACAGTTGATCATCATCACTCACCAGAAGCGCACTATGGAGATTGCAGATGCGCTGTATGGCGTAACAATGCGCGGTGACGGTGTTACCGAAGTTATTTCACAGCGCCTTCGCGAATCTGACGCTAGCTAAGGTTTAGTTCGATGGGTCTTTTTAGTAAGTTCATCGCCAAGATAAAAGGCACAAATGATTTTTCACCTGCCGATTGGGCGGAGTTAGAACAAGAGCTATTGGCATCGGATCTAGGACCGACTCTTACTAAGAATTTCCTCGAGGCTGCCAAGAAAGTTAAGAGTGATAACGCAGAACTAGCATTGCTTGAGATTATGAACTCTAATCTTTCTGAGAATTCTCATGAACCAGTAGTGGTGAGTGGAACGACCACAATCATGGTTGTTGGAGTAAATGGCACGGGTAAGACAACTTCTGTTGCAAAGCTTGCCTCGTATTACAAAAAGAGTGGCAAGAGTGTTGTGTTAGCAGCGGGTGACACCTTCCGTGCTGCAGCCGTAGATCAATTAAAGACCTGGGGAAGCCGCATTGGTGTTCTCGTAATTTCTGGCAAAGATAATGTGGATCCTGCATCCGTTGCATT